>CAIOTJ010000356.1 GCA_903861195.1 uncultured Planctomycetaceae bacterium
GCACAATGGAGGTCGATTGCAACCCACGGTTCATCCCGGCGGCATCCGTCAAGCCAGCCCTTTCAGGGCTGAAATGGATGCTTGCCACGCAACCCAGGGTAGTGCTGCGCACAAACCCTGGGCTATCCAAGAATGTCCCTTCAGGACATGGCTTGGCCGGATGGTGTTCTCGGTTGGGCACACATGGGTTTCCGATCCAGGTTTTTTGGCTGCCCATTCGCACGATTCTCTGCCGATCCCAACCCAGCGGAGCGGAGGCGGAGGTCTACGCTCCCGGATTGATGCTTCGCGGGATGCGTGTCGTGTGCGGAGGGACGCGGCTGCCACTTGCCTCGTTGTCGCCCGGGCGTCCCGCCCCTACGGTTCGGCTGTGACCGTGTGCAGGCGGTCGACGGCTGCCTGTTCGACTGTTTGCCGTGTGCCGTTGGGCCAGGTGATTTCCAGCATCACCGGCCCGGTGTGGTCTCCCAGGCCGAAGTGCAGCACGAGGTCGTTCTGGTTTCCTTCCCCCGTCCCCGCCTCGACCTGCCGGGTGAGGGTCTGCTCTCCCCGGCGGAGGCGCACCTGGGTGCCAATGGCCGCGCGGTTGATGCTGGTCCCGTTCCCCACCAGCCGCACCTTCAGCCAGTGCCGGCCGGTGGACTGGTTCACAAACAACCGGCCCGCCGTGGTGAGGTCGAGATCGCCGTCGTTGTCGACATCGCCCCACGCCGCCTGGTAGGTCGGGCCCTGACCGGCCAGCTTCGCGGGCGCGGTGGCGTCGGTGAAGACGAACCCGCCGTCGTTGCGGAACAACACCGGGTGATTCGGCCGGCCAAACGACGCCACGCCGTAGACCGTGGTGAAGAACAGGTCGAGATCGCCGTCGTTGTCGTAATCTGCCGCCGCCGGCGAGGCGTACGACTCCTGGTAGTACACCCCGCAGGGACCGCGGTCTTCAAAGGCAAATCCCTGCGTGGGACCGAGGTTGCGGTAGAACCGCGACTTGGGCTGGTCTCCCCGGCCATCCTGATGGGCGAAGTTCCCGGCGAACAGATCGAACAGTCCATCATTGTCGAAGTCGCCCCAGCAGGCCCCGATCGAGTGCCCGCCGCCGAATCCCTCCGACGTCGCCAGCACCCGGTGTTTGTCGGCGAGATCGGTGAAGGCCCCCTTGCCGTCGTTCACCCACAACACATTCGGCTGCAGCCGGTAGTTCGAGGCGTAGACGTCGAGGTCGTGATCGTTGTCGAAGTCGCAGGGGGTCACGCCGCGGGCCCGGTAGCGGGCGTCGGTCGGGCCGACGGTGAATGTCTGGCCCCCCTGGTTGAACAGCCAGACCGAGGGCCAGGTGATGCCGGCATCCCAGTCTTCATACCCCCCCACGTACAGGTCGACGAAGCCATCGTTGTTCCAGTCGCCCCAGCAGGCGCCGCGGGAGACCGTTTTGGGAAGGGGCGGGAGCGGGACTTCCGCGAATCCCTTTCCGGCGAGGTTGCGGAACAGCTTGAGATGCGACCACGAGAAGAGGTCGGGGAAGCCGTCGTTGTCGAAGTCGGCGGCCACGGCATTGGCCACCTCGCCCAGCGCGGCGAATCCCTTCCCTTCCAGGTTCCGCCAGACCTTGCCGGAAGAGACCAGGTCGGTCCAGCCATCGTTGTCGAGATCGATCCAGCAGGTCGCCTCGCCCCCCAGTTCGAGCTTCAGCTCGGCGGTGCGGTCGGCGAACTCGACCTCGCCGAAGGCCAGCACTGGTGTCCCCTGCAGCCCAACGGTCACCAGCCCCAGCAGCCCGGCGAGCAAGGCCCCGAGCCCCGGGTGCCGGAAATGACTCCACCCACGAGCCGACCAGTCATCATGAACTTCACTGCGCATCTGCCGACTCCTGCCGGGGGGCTCACAGGTTGAGGGGGGCGTTCCGGGCCAAACGGCACGGTAACAATTTTTCCCCCTCCCGGTCGATCCCCCGCCTGGCCCGACCATTGTCGGATCAGGCTTGGGTCCTCCGGCACAGTGTCGGCAGGCGTGCCGGTTGGCCCGCGGGAGCTTCAGGCGGCGTAGCGCAACTGCATGTCGCTGGCGTTGACCGAGACGATGGCGATGCCCGCCTCGTCGGCCTGGCGGATCACCTCGTCGTGATCGAGGACGATGGTCTGACCTTCTTCAATCGCCAGCACCTTCGCACCGCACTCGCGCATGGTCTGGATGGTCTGCTGGCCGATGGTAGGAACGTCGAACCGGCGGTCCTGTTGCGGCTTGGCGACCTTGACGACGGTGAAGCCTCCCTTGCGGCAGAGTTCACCGGCGCGGCGGATGCACTGGTCGGTTCCCTCGATCGCCTCGACCGCCAGCACGGCGGTCTCCTTGACCATCACGCTCTGGCCCACGTCGAGACGTCCCATTTCCTTGGCCAGTTCCCAGCCGAAGCAGATGTCTTTCCACTGGGCGGGGGTGGGTTTGCGGCGGGTGAGGAAGCCGTGGTTCACGAGCAGCTCCGGGCAGTAATCGAGGGCCGAGTCGAAGGTGATGCCATCGCGTTCGAATTCGCGGATGACGGCCAGCAGCAGGGTGTCGTCTTTTTTGTTGCCGGTGGCGTAGCGGAACCACATGTGCAGGGTCCGCCAGTCGGGCAACAGGCGCCAGAAGAGATGGGGGCGCACGAGCACGACTTTTTCGATCTTCCCGGCCATCACGACATTCCCGATGGCCGCCTTGCGGAAGATGCGAATCGCCCGACCAATGCGGGCCAGGGGGAGAAACTCGCAGGAGTCGCAGGAGTCGAAGAGTTCTTCGGGGGCCATGCCCTCGACACCGAGGCAATGAACCGAGAGCCCCTGCCGGCGGGCGGCCTGGGCGAAGAGAATGGGAAACCGGCCGGCGCCAGCGAGCAGACCGACGCGACGGACTGGGGGTTCGAACACAGCCAGGGAACTCATGGGGTCAGCCTCCGGTCGCGGCCGACAGCCGCTGTTCGAGTTCTTCCAGACGTTTTTCGAGATCGCGGATCTGCTTCCGCATCTCGGGGGTCCGGGCGGTGGCCATGACGATCTTCAATTCCTCCAGCTCGGGCCGGGCCGGGCAGCCGACGTGGGTCTCCCCCGCGGGAATATCCCTGTGGACCCCCGCCTTGGCTCCCACCGAGACCCCCTGCCCCAGATGGACGTGATCGGCGGTTCCCGCCTGTCCGCCGAGCCGCACGTAGTCGCCGGTGCTGCTGGAACCCGCCATTCCCACCTGCGAGGCGAACACGTTGTGGCGGCCGATTTCGCAGTTGTGTCCAACCATCACGAGGTTGTCGAGCTTGGTTCCGGCCCCGACAACCGTCGGTCCGATCATGCCTCGGTCGACCGTCGTGTTCGCCCCGATTTCGACATCATCGTCGACCCGCACACTTCCCAGTTGCGGAATCTTTTCGAAGCGGCCGTTCCGAAAGCGGTAGCCAAACCCGTCCGCTCCCAGGACCACGCCGGCGTGCAGGATGACCCGGTTGCCGACCGTCACGCCGTAGTAGAGCACCACATGCGGGTGCAGCACGCAGTCGTCTCCCAGGGTGCTGTCGGGACCGATGTAGACCCCGGGGTACAGCAGGCAGCGGGCACCCACGCGGGCCCGGGCATCGATGACCACACCGGGATAGATCTGGGTGTCGGCTCCCACGGTGGCCGAGGGGTCGATGTGCGCCTGGGGTGAAATCCCGATTCGCGGCGGGGCGGGCTGCGGGCGGAATTTCTTGAGGATGGCCACGAACGAGTCGAGCGGATCGGCGACCGCGACGAGGCTGGTGGCGAGACCTTCGGAGGTGAGGGCGGTGGCCAGGGTGTCGGCCCGTTGTTCCGGGACGAGGCAGGCTCCGGCGGAGGACTTTCGCAGGAGCTTGAAGTTTTTGTCGTCGGCGGCGAAGGTGATTTCGCTGGCTCTGGCGCGGGTCAGCGGACTGGCGTCGCGAATTTCGCGATCGGCGTCGCCCAGCACGCGCCCCTGCACGAGCGCCGCCAGTTCCTTCAAAGTGTGCACGGTCATGAGGTGGGAGTCCTTTCCGGGGGTCTTGTACGACAGCCCCCACCAGGGCCGCAAGATCAGTCCCGGAAGAGGTGTTGGGGACCGGTGCCGGCGGGATATTCCGGTGGCCGGGGGCACCCGGCGCGAACATCCCGCCTGTCCCCGCTGGGCCGTCCTCAACCCGACGTCTCGCCCGGCAATCGACCCAATCGCAGGGGCTGCCACGCGGCGCGCCGGACCGGAGCTTTTTGGATCGAGCACTTCGGGGGGCCTGTTCCTGCTGACGGGAATTTGGGATTTTGACTCAAGTTTTCGCCCAAACTGCGCTTGACCCATTTTGGCAGGGTGCCCTATAAGCCGCGCTCCCCGTGCCTACGGATGGGCACACGACCCAGGGGAAACAATCCGGCCCCTTGGCAGGGGCGAACCACAGGAAGGGAATCGAAACATGGCGGAATTGAACCCCAGCCCCGGCCCGCAGGCGGGACAGAAGCGGAATTGGACCCTGGCGATCGCCGGAACGGCGGCCGTCTTGCTGGTGGCCGGTCTGGCCATGCAGGTGATGAAGCCCACGGGAGCGCATTCGGAAGATGGTTCGGGCAAGGCCCCCGCCGCCCGTCCCGCGGCCAGCGCCGAGAAGGTCGTGGCCACCATCAAGACCGGCGGCTCGGTCGACAAGGTCACCTACGACGATCTGGCCAAGGAATGCGTCGCCCGCTATGGGGCCGAGATCCTCGACAACCTCATCAATCGCCGGATCATCCAGCAGGCGTGCGACCAGCACGGCATTACGGTTTCGGAAGCCGAGGTGAAGGCCGAGGTCAACCGCATCGCCAAGAAGTTCGGTCTGGATGAAGAGAACTGGCTGAAGATGCTGCAGGCCGAGCGGAATGTGACCCCGGCCCAGTACTACAACGACATCATCTGGCCGATGCTGGCCCTGCGAAAGCTGGCGGGCGAGACGGTCGAGATTTCGGACAAGGAACTGAAGCTGGCGTTCGACCGGAACTACGGTCCCCGTGTGAAGGCCAGGGCGATTGTGCTGGACAATCCCCGTCGGGCCCGCGAAGTGCACGCCAAGGTTGTGGCGAATCCCGAGGATTTCGCCAAGTACGTGACCGAGTACTCGATCGATCCGAACAGCCGGGCGCTGGGCGGGGTCATTCCCCCCATTCCGCGTCACGCGGGGAACGAGAAGCTGGAAGATGTGGCCTTCAAGTTGAAGGAAAACGAGGTTTCGTCGGTGGTGCAGGTGGGGGTCAACCAGTACATGATCGTGCTGTGTGAAGGGCGCACCGAGCAGGTTGTGACCGAGATGACCTCGGACGTCGAGACGATGCTGCGTGACCAGTTGACCGAAGAGAAGGTGCAGCAGTCGGTCGCGAAGGTCTTCGAGAACCTGAAGGACGGCGCCCGGGTCGAGAACATCCTGACCGGAACGGTTCAGGGGGGCGAGAAGAAGCCCGCCGCGGCCGCCCGCAAGACAGGGGTGAAGCCGGCCGCGGGAGCGGCCGGCAAGTCGGCGGGGGACGTGACGGGTGTCAGTGGTGAGGTGGAGGCGAAGCCCGCTCCCCGCGCCGCCGGCAAGCCCAAGGCCCCGGCCACGAAGTAATCTGTCTCACGCGATCTTCAGGAATCATCCGGGGGTCAGCAATGACTCCCGGATGTCAGTGAGGCGTGGTCTCCCTCCCACGCTTCATGCCTCTGCCACCAGCCCTGGTGTCTTCGGACCGCACCGGGGCTGGCTGCGTTCTTTGGGGGGGGGCGTGTCAATCCTGCGATCCGCCCCCCAACTGATCGTGTGATTGCCGGGACGTTCCGTCACTCTATCAAGGCCGCCCGCGTCTGTTGGCCGGCCGACTGACATGGCTAGGGCGGCACCTCCCGGTTCCGAGTGTGGCTGCAGGTCGCCCGTAACCCCCCGACTCTGTTGCGGCTCGAATCGCCCTTCGGTTCGGCCAACCCGCCGTCGTTGGTCACCAGGAATTGCGTGCCCGTCTGTCCACTACAGCCCAATCGTCTGCACCTTCAGCATCACGGCCACGAGTGCGGTCACCTCGTGCGGCGTGGTGAACCGCCACGAAAAGGCCTTGTTCGGCAGCGCAGTGGGGCCGTTTCGCGTCTTCCCGGGAGTCTCCCTGAGGATCGGCTTGCGCTTGGCCAGCGGTTGAAACACGAGTTCGACCCCCTCGGGCCGCTTGGTATACACCGAGAGCGTCCCCACATCAGGCAGAATCATCC
>CAIOTJ010000357.1 GCA_903861195.1 uncultured Planctomycetaceae bacterium
ATCGACCGTCACCGCGAAGCTGGGCGGGCTCTTGCTGAACAGCCACGACACCTGGTTTGGGGCCACCGATGTCTGTCTGGCCCCCGACGGAGCCGTGTTCCTGACCGACTTCCATGACCAACGGACCGCCCACCCCGATCCTGATGCCCGCTGGGATGATTCCAACGGCCGCATCTACCGATTGCAGGGGGTGAACGCCGCGTCGAGTTCTCTGCCCGACCTGCACGCGCTCTCCGCGGTCGAACTGGCCGAGCTGCTGCACAGCCCCAACGGCTGGATGGCCCAGCGGGCACTGCGCCGGCTGGCCGAACAGCCCGATCGTGCTGTGGCGACATCCCTGCGCCCGGCCCTCGAGGCCAATGTGCCTGCCCCGCGTGCCCTGGTGGCCCTGTGGGGTCTCAATGCCGTGGGCGGACTCGATGAACCGGCGCTGCTGGCCGCGTTGTCGCACCCGGGCCCTGCCGTGCGGGTCTGGGGCATCCGGCTGGCGGGAGACCGTCGCGAGACGACACCCGCCGTCGCGCGACGGCTGGTCGAGCTGGCGAGGGAGGATCCACCCGCCGAGGTGGCGGCCCAGCTCGCCTGCTCGGCCCGCCGGTTGGTGCCAGACCTGGGGTTGTCGCTGCTGTTCCCCCTGCTCGGTCAGGACCGCCTGGCCGATGACCCGTTTGTCCCCTGGCTGTTGTGGTGGGGAGTGGTTGAGCATTCGGTGACAGGGCGTGAGACGCTGCTGCGGGAGTTCGCCAGTCCGGCTGGTTGGTCGACGGGACTGCGGCGGGCGAACCAGACGCGTCTCGTGCGGCGGTATGCCGCCGAGGGAACCGCCGCCGGTTACAGCGCCTGTGCCGCCCTGCACGCGGCCGCCCCCCAGTCCGAACAGGAACCGCTGTGGACATCTCTGTTGCAGGGACTGACCGAACGGGCCCGCGTACTGGGACCGGCGACCAATGCCGGAATGTTCGATCAATTGGCGGGGGCGACCTCCACCACGGTTTCCATCCCCCGACCGAATCCGTATGCCCCGGTCTCCGGTCTCCTGCTCGACCGGATTGCCGCGCAGTTTCGAGAACAACCAGCGGATTTGCTGCGAACGCGGCTGGCTCTCGAGGCGGGATTGCCCGAGACCCGCGACGCGCTGCGGCGGGATCTGGACCCGGCGACCGCCGTGGTCCTTCTGAAAAACCGGCTGGAGATCCTGGCCGAGTATCCCGATGCGGCTGCCGTCCCAGCGCTGCTGGGCCTGTTTCGTTCCACCCAGTCGGCCCAGGTGCGGGAAGCCGCGTTGCGGGCTCTGCAGCCCTTCATCGACGCGCCCCTGGCCGGCGACCTGCTGGCCCTGTACCCCGTGCTCGATGGCAACCTGCAGTCGCGGGTCCGGCAGGCGCTGTGCGGCCGGCCCGACGCGGCGCTGGTGCTGCTGCAGGCGGTGGATCGGGGCGAAATTCCCGCCGCCTCGATTCCCACCGATCAACTGCGTCCCCTGGCCCTGTTTGAGAAGCCGGAACTGGAGGCCTTGGTCCGCCGGCACTGGGGCCATATTCAGCCGGGCACCCCCGAAGAGAAACTCGCCGACATTCGCCGGTTCAGCAATGACCTGCGGGCCGGGGCGGGCGATGCCAGCCGGGGAGAGGCGCTCTTCGTGAAGCACTGCGGCACCTGTCACAAGGTGCGGAATGTGGGGGCGAATCTTGGTCCCGAGCTCACCGGCACCGTGAAGGGAGATCTCGCCTCGCTCTTGGCGAACATCGTGGACCCAAGTGCCGTCGTGAAGAAGGAATACCTGACGCACGTCGCCCAGACCAAAACCGGCACCCTCGTGTCGGGACTCCTGGTGGAGGAAGACGCCGGCAGTGTGACTCTGGCCGATGCGAAGAATCAGCGCATGCGGCTCTCGCGGGACCAGCTCGAAGAGCTGTCGGTCTCGGCCACCTCGCTGATGCCCGAGCGCCTGCTCGAGCCGCTCTCGCCCCAGGAACTGCGCGATCTGTTCGCCTGGCTGCGGCAGTAAGGTGGTCCGCCTTCCCCCGAGACTCTCTGCGGACGGCATGGCGAATTCCGGTGCCGCGAGATAGCCTCGCAGCAGTTGAGGCAGATTGGCTTCACGTCGATTTCAGAGGTGCGGTGATGAGTGCTCGCTCGTGGCGTTGGTGGTGCGTTGTCGTGACGGTTACGGGACCAGGCTGGTTGAACCTCGCGTCTATCGCCGCCCAGGACGATCTGCCCCGGTCACTCGATCCGCGGGTGAAGATCGAGCTGTTTGCCGAGAATCCGCAGATCGTCACCCCCACCGGGCTCGACGTCGATTCCGCGGGCCGTGTATTGGCGCTGGAAAGCAACACCCACTTTCCTCCGGCCGAGTATCCTGGTCCCAAGTCCGACCGGCTGCTGGTCTTTCCCACGAGTCCCGCCGGGGGCCGGGCCGAGACGGTCGTGCTCTTCGCCGATGGCTTCCGGCATGCGATGAGCGTGCTGGTCGCCCCCCCGTGGTTGCGGACCCAGGCGGGCTTGGCGGCTGATGCTCCCGCCGGAGCGGCGGCGGTGTATGTCGCGACGCGGCGGTCGATCTGGCGGCTGCACGATGACAACGGCGATGCGGTGGCCGATCGCCGGGAAGAGTTGGTCAAGCTGGAGACCAAGGGAGATTATCCCCACAACGGCCTGGCCGGGTTCGCCCTCGATGGCACCGACTGGCTCTACTTCGGGTTCGGCGAGAACCTGGGCGAGGCGTACGCGATTGTGGGCAGCGACGGTTCCCGCCTGGCGGGGGGCGGCGAAGGGGGGAACATCTACCGCTGCCGGTTGGATGGCACCCGCCTGCAGCAGATCTCAACGGGCTTCTGGAACCCCCACGCCAACTGTGTGGATGGATTCGGCCGGCTGTTCTCGGTCGACAACGACCCCGACAGCCGCCCTCCCTGCCGGTTGCTGCACGTCGTCCCCGGATCGGATTTTGGCTACCGCTTCCGCAATGGCCGCAAGGGATTGCATCCCTTCACCGCCTGGGATGGCGAGCTTCCGGGAACCCTGCCGATGGTCGCTGGAACGGGGGAGGCTCCGTCCGGAGTGCTGGCGAATGAGGGGCTCGCCCTGCCCGACGATTTGCAGGGAGACCTGTTCGCCACGAGTTGGGGCGATCATCGGATTGACCGGTTTGTGCTGAAGCCCCGCGGAGCCTCGTATCAGTCGCTGGCCATGCCGCTGATCGTCGGGGGAACGAACTTCCGCCCCGTCGGTCTGGCGCAGGCTCCCGACGGCAGCCTGTATTGCACCGACTGGGTCCTGCAGGACTACAACGTGCATCAACGCGGCCGCATCTGGCGGATCACCGGAACCGCATCGCCGCGCGAGCCGGCGGTCGATTTGCACAGTGTGGCCAGCGCACCCGCAGACCAGTTGCACGGTTGGCTGGCTCATCCCCGTCTCCCCTTGCGGCGGGCGGCTGCCCGGCGGCTGGCCCAGTCCGATGCCGGACGAGCCACGCTGCGGGAGGTGTTGGAGGCGCTCGACAGTGCTCCGCGGGCCCGGCACGAAGCGCTCTGGGCTCTGCTGGCGACCAGCGAAACCGCCGTGCTGCCGGAAACGGCCGTCTCGGCGTTGCTGCGCGCTGGCCAGGGGCTCGAACGGGTCGTGTGCGAGCAATTGGGGACCGTGGCTCTGCCCGCTCCCGCGCAGACTCCCAAGAGTGTGGTCCAGGGATTGATCAACGATCGTCTTGCGAGTGATTCCACCCCCAGGTGGGATCCGTCGGCCTTGGTCGCGGCCCTGGCCCACGCCCGGCTCGACGACCCGAACTGGCCCGCCCAAATCGCGTCGATTGACGATCCTTATGTCTTCGCCGGTTTGATTGACCTGTTGGCGCGGGAATTGCCGGTCGATCGGCTGGCGGACCTGTTGAACACCGACGCCTCCCGGCGATCTCCCGCGCTGCGGTTGGCGGCGTTGCTGGCCGCCCGCCGGGTTGTGCCGCGCGACGAGACCCTGGCGGGGCTGGGTCTGGCCGATCGCGATCCGCGGGTCCGGCAGGCGGCCGTGCAGTGGGTGGCGGAAGAGAAACTGGCGGGGCTGCGGGGGGCTGTTGAGCAGGTGTTTCAGTCTAAGGATGTCACCAGTGGGCTGTTTGTCGCCTCGCTGGCGGCGCTCGCCATGCTTGACGGACAGAACCCGGCCGAGATCGACCGGCTTCCCGCCGCGCAATTTGTCGTTCCTCTGGCGACCGATTCACAGAAGCCGGCCAGCGTGCGGGTCCAGGCCTTGCGGCTGGTTGCCCCCACCGATCCCGCGTTGACCCCGGCCTTTTTCGACTCTCTCTGGGGAACCAGCGACAAGGGCCTGCAGGTTGAAGCACTCCGGAGCTGGCAGGGAGGGAAGACCAGCGAGATTGCCGACCGGCTGTTGAAACTGCCGCAGGATGCCAGTGTCGATCGCAGCCTGCGGCTGGAGTCAATTCTGGTGCTCTCGGATCAGGCCGCCCGCGAAGAGGCGGGGGGACCGGCCCGCACGCTGCTGACTGGGTTGCTGCAAGACAAAGATCCCCAGATCTCGATCGAGGCCCTGCGGGCGCTGCGGGGAGTGAACCCGCCCGATGACACGTTGAAGGGGGCCCTGGCGCAGTTGGCCGGGCAGATCTCTGGGACCACCGGCGAGCCGACGGATGCCATCCGCGAGCAGGCGGCCCAGGTCGCCTTGCTGGCCGACCTGTGGAAGCTGCCTCGGTTCGTCGCGCTCAAGCCATTGCTGGAGCCCCGGCCCACCACCAAGGAGGAATGGGTGTATGCCCTGGGTCGCGGCCGAGGGGGAGATCCCGAGGCAGGCAGGCGCGCCTTTTTCCACCCGGCGGGGGCGGGCTGTCTCAAGTGCCATACCATTCAGGGGCGGGGCGGGAGGGTGGGGCCCGACTTGTCCCGGGCCCCCGACACCATGAACCGCATGCAGATGGTGCTGTCGCTGCTGGAACCGAGTGCCGAGATCGCCCCGCAGTTTGTCGCCTGGACGATGGAGCTGCGCGACGGCCGGCAGCACACTGGCATGATCGTGCATGAAAACGAGGGGAAGACCGTGCTGGGAGATGCCGAGGGCAAGACCGTCACCCTCCCCACGGCCGAGATTGTCGAACGGATCCCACAGAAAACCTCGGTGATGCCCGCCCAGCTCTACGACCGCATGACTCTGCAGGAAGTGCGTGACGTGCTGGCGTACCTGATCAAGGGGAGCCGCTGATAACGGGGGGGGTATCGCGTGGCAAGTTCCACGCGACAACCACTCGCGTCGCCACGTTGGCGGTGGTGCTTTCCGGCAGCTCTTGTGCGTGTGGATTGAAATCCACGCGAAAAACAGCGGACCGGCCGCGGCCACATCTCCAGATACCAGCGCAAAAGACCGTGATAAGACACTTGATTTGTGGGGCACCGATTCCAAACGGCATGTCCCGTTCGCCATCGTCCCCGCCCGTTTCCGTCACGGCAGGATCACTTCTGTGATCGAGAAGTCGGCATCGAGGGTGTCGGTTCCCCCCAGCTCGCGACAGAGTTTGACCTGCCGGTCCATAATGTGCTGCCCGGGCAGCTCTCCCTGTGAACGTTCTCAGGCGACGGGACTATTGAGAACACAGTAAATGGACCTGTCCCCTTTCTACTTGCCCAAACACATTTGGATCTGTGCACTGGTGTGTGCCCAGAAACCGGGGCATTCGAAACGATGCGGAGCGGTCGACTGGTCGACCGCTCCGCGTAGGGTCCCGGACTATTGCAGCTTCTTCACGTCGAAGTTGTAGGTACCACCCGTGGATGAGACGTTGGCCGAGAGGTCGGTCCGGTCGAATGCGGAATGCTCGATCGCGATCGACTCCCGCGCCCCCGAATTGATCGGAGGTTCCTGGGAGTCGGGCGGAAGCGGGCTGCCGTCAGGACGAACCATCACGCTGATCGTCACCTTGTACTTGCCCGGTGCCGCTCCAATCACCTTCTTGTCACCAAACAGGGATTGCAGCTCATACTTGCCGGCGGAATCGGTGAAGCCGCTCGCCACTCCGCTCCCTTGCTCGACCTCCTGGGGGTAAAAGGTCACCCGGGCATTCCCCAACGGCTTGCCGTCGAGATTGACCACGCCGGTCACCGGGACCGATTTGTCGGGAACCACCTTCGACGGGCCTGCGGAACTGCATCCCGCCAAGGCACCTATCCCCAACGCCATCCCACTCCACACACACAGCCTCAACCAACACATGAAGAAACTCCGCTTTCAATGCAACAGGGCTCACACAAACGGCACTCAAATCCAGAGAGGTCACCCTCCAGATTCGTCCCCCGCCTAAAACTCGCCGACGGGATTGCCATCGGCCGGGTAGTGCAGGTTTTTTCGCGTTGCATTGTCCACGTTCTCCGAGACAAACCGGATCGACCCGTCACACAGCAAGACATGACAGCCGCCAGTGTGCAGACTTCCCGCCGACGCCCAATTGGCCAGACGTCCCGGCTTCCGCATGTAGAGATAGGTCGGATCGTTGATGTTGTAGACCCACGTGTTGATCGGATACCACGACAGATCAACCCCAATCTGCACGTGCCCCGCATGTCCCCAGGCCGGTGGCACGCCGTTCCAGACGTCACGAATCGTCTCCGTCACCATCGCCGTGTTGCTGGTCCCATCCTTCACTGCGGCGAAGTTGGTCGAAGAATTTGCGGAGAACAGCGGCCGATCCTTGCTGTCGTAATATCGCATCACGTAACCCTGGTAATAGTACTCGCCATACCAGGTATTGAAGTCGTAGTTGGTGCGGGCCCCACCTGGATTGGTGGCGCTGACCGAATAATATTGATTCTGGTAGTTGTAAAATTTGTCGCCGGGATCACTCGGGCAGAGAAAGAAGGGGAGCACGGTTTTCACAACCGCGTAATTGACATCGGGATTGCCCGCCACATCGGAGGGGCTGTAGGCTCCGTACACGTACGACCAGCTCGCCGCCACGTTGTGATTGTACTGGTTATACAGCGGAGTCTGATCGAGAAACGGAAGCAGCAATGTCCAGCCAGTCCCATTTTTATAGAACTGGGGCCCGCCCTGCGGGACCCCGCCCCAGCCCACGAAGCCATTCGCCAGCCGCGACGGTGGCAAGACACCGTGTGTATCGTGATAGTTGTGGATCGCCAGCCCCAGCTGCTTCAAATTGTTCTTGCACTGGGTACGCCGCGCCGCCTCCCGCGCCTGTTGGACCGCAGGTAGCAACAGCGCCACCAGAATCCCGATGATGGCAATCACCACCAGCAATTCAATCAGAGTAAAACCCACCCGTCGACGGGGAGAGCACACCAAGGATCCAGCCATCTGCAAAACTCCCTAGCAAAAACCAATGACAGGAGCGCAAACAAAGTCTGAACCGGAGTTTCCGCTGGGGAAACATCCAGCCGGCTGATCTGGACCCGATTCCAATCAGGTCCACCCAACACCAATAAATCACGATGACGGCGATCCAACCGTCAATTTCAGCGATGGGACGTTGAGCCGGCTTTCGTCCCGCCCGAAAGTGGTTGAGTTTCCAGACACCCCACCTCGCGACTCGGGCTGACCTCCCCCGCCCCTTCGACTCTAGTCGAATGACATTTTTGTTTCAAGGCGCACGGACGATGGTCTGTAAAAAAATGGCCGCCAATGTCCGATCAGCTCCCTTGGAATCCCCGCTTTCGCCGCGGTGCGACGGGCTCGTTCCGTAGCCACTTGGCCTGGGAGGCATGGTCGGGACTGTGTCCCGATCGGTTGCCCGGTTGCGGCCGGCGTTGCACAGATGCTGTTGGGCGAATAGGGCTTCAACAACCACCGCGTTGTCCCGTCCCCTTGAGACCGTTAGTCTGGCAAACTCGGGCCACGCGCCCGGTCGAGGACGTTGCAACGGAAACGCATCGCACGCCGCTTGCACCGGGCGCGACACCATGAGCGACTGTGCACCACGGCACATCTGCCCTCTCTGCGTTGACGCGCATCCGCCCCGACCACGGCGAGTACCAGATGTGCGACACACCATTCGATGAACCCCCGGCGTCCGACCGCTGGAGAGGGGGCAGGTGCCATGAGCGAGTGTCATGCTGGACCTGTCCGATGTGTTGTTCCAGGCTGCGACCTGACGGCTGACAGAACGGGGGCGGAACAGTTCACAACCAGGTGATGAAAAGCGTTCGTCATGATTCCACGAAGACAGATGCTCGCAGCGATTCCGCTTACGTTGCTTTTCCGCTCCGCTGCGTTCCCTCAAATGGTTCGACCGCCAGAAGATAAGCCGGTCGGGACACCTCTTTTTGTCGTCACCGTGAAAGGCCAAGAGGGTTTCATTGACCGCGACGGCCAAATCGCGATCGAGCCCACTTATCAAAAGGCATATTCTTTCCGTGACGGACTCGCAGCAGTCCAGAAGGAAGGTGAATGGGGGTTCATTGACACCAGGGGACGTGTGGTCATTGAGCCGCAATTTGTGATGGTGAGTTCATTTTCCGAGGGCTTGGCTGCGTTCCGAGATCAACGGTTCACCGATCCATGGGGCTTCATCGACAAGACAGGCAAGGTGGTCATCAAACCGCAATTCGATTGTGCGGAGGATTTCCGCAATGGCATTGCCAAAGTCGGTTTTCAGACTTTCCAGAGTAAATTACTCAGCCGAATCGCCGACGTGGGTATTCAATGCGATGAACGGTTTATTGACCGAAACGGCAAGTTCCTGCCGGAACCCTCCCCGCTGCATTACGCAACCGGCGAGCCGGGTGAACGGATCCCTTTCCTCAACAACGGGATGACGGGCTTTCTCAACGCCCAGGGAGAGGTTGTGATCGAGCCGCGATTCCAGCAAGCCTCCGCTTTCTCGGACGGACTGGCCTGCGCTCGCCAAGGGGGGTTATACGGCTACATCGACAAGCGCGGGGAGTGGGCCATCCGCCCACAGTTTCGGTATGCGAGAAGCTTTTCAGAAGGTCTCGCGGGAGTGCGGCTTGGCGAGAAAGGCTGGGGCTTCATCGATCGTGATGGCAAAGTGGTCATTCCCGCCAGGTTCGGATGGGTGTACGAGGAATTTCGCCACGGCATCGCCGGAGTCACCTTCGAGGGTAAACTCGGTTACATCAACACCAAGGGGCAGTGGGTCTGGCAACCGAGCGACTAGGACGATGCAACATGCCTCGGCGGCGCATGGACTGGCACGGTGATCGTCAGGCGCCAACCAGCGGGGCAGGGTTAATCAGCAGATGTGAATAAATGGACCTGTCCCCTTTGAATGTTCTGTTTTCTCAGTTCATGTTAGGAGACGGGCCCGGCACCGGCACCTTGCAGCATACGACGGGGCGGACAGGAATCATTCCCGATTCGTGCCATATGGTGGACCAAAACGACAGAGAAATTGCCACATTCCATGACAACAGGCTTGTGAATGTGGCACCGGATCTGATTGAGACGAAGCAAACGGTCGTGGTGAGAGACGATTGCACGCTCCCTCCACTGCTGGTGCTGTCGGGAGGGATGCTGTCCTATCTGTATGCGAGAGGTTTGCAAAACAAGGGGATGATGCGTGCGGACTGAGGGAATGCATTAAAAAGAGGTAAGGTCCAATTACGGATTCTCTAAAATGGACCTGTCCCCTTTTGCGTCGGTGCCCAGTTCCTCGGCTGCCTGCTGCTCGAGGGTGGTGCCGGGTTTCATCACCCGTTCCAGCATCATCTCGAACGGTTGCGGTGTGACTGCCCGCGGTCCCTGCAGGGGGCGATCCAGGACCAGGATCACCCCGATCACGGTGGCCATGAAAAAGGAGAGGAGTCCGCTCAGGAAGAGGATGCTGCGGAAATCCAGGTCGAACAGACAGATAAAAACGATCGTCAAGACCGCCCCTATCAACACGACATACCAGAGGATGTCTGGCAGGCCGGTGCTGACGGCGTACATCCGCTGCCGTCGCAACTCACGCGGATGATCCCACGACTGCAGCACATTTTGGTGCACCAGCCGTTCCCGATCGTTGCTCGGCTCAAACGACCGCAGCCGTTTGTTGATCCGCAGGATCACCGCGGACCCCGCGCGGGGAATCCCGCCCCGCGACTGGCTCGGCCAGTCCTTCTGGATGGTCGCCTCGACGTACTCCCGCAACAGAAGCCTCAGTTCCTGCGCCTCCTCGGGAGGATACGAGACCTCGAGATCGCCATAGAAGCCCAGCAGGTACAACGCTTCCCGCGTGACGACATCCTCCACGCCGTTGCGGTTCTCATACGCCGCCACCGCCAGCAGGCCGAGCAACAGGCCATAGAAGACTCCGAAGCACGACAGCATGGCACTGACAACACTGTTCCAGTCGGCCTGGCGGACGGCCAGACGGAGCAGGAACGGGCGCACAAGCAGAGCACCCAGCCAGGTTCCCCCCATGAAGACCACGAGTACGAATCCCAGCACCTGCGGGACAGTCAGGTCAAACAACCAGTCGGGCACAACTCACCTCGCATTGCCGTCGTCTCGGGCGACGTCTTGCCGTAGCGGGCTGAAACTCCGCTCGAGGCCGCAGCCCGACGCCCGCTTCTGCCCCCTCATCGGATAATCCACCCTGCTCGGAAGAGCCGTCTCCACAGCCCACCCGACCATGCCGTGTGATCCGATTGCAACGATTTCGCCAACCTCATCTGATACAGCGATTGTGTAACCGGGATAACTTTCGATTCCGGCAACGCCCATGGATGTGCCCTCCGTCGGCGAAGTCTGCCTGGGAAATGGCCACCGGCAGACCTCGCACGTCGCAGGGCGACCTGACAGAACCGGCGAGCGACACCGGTTCCGTTGTCATCAGAGAAAAAATGGACCTGTCCCCTTGAAACAGGTCCCTTCGCCACATAGGTTCCGACGTTGGGGAATTCGCAGCGATAACAGCTTCGGGTCAGTGATCTTCGCATAAAAAAACAGCCGGCCTGCTGAAGCAGCAGACCGGCTGTTGCACGTCACGTCAAGGAGGCGACTGAACCCTGAAGCAGAACTGTCCGCGACCGGGTTGGCAAAGCCTCTCTCCGTGTCTGGCCGTCATTGTTAAACAAGTCGGAAATCCAACAGGACATTGGCGGAGCGAACACCACCGACGCCATCTCTCATCTGCAGGGTGATGGTTCGATCCAGAGTGCTGGAGTTGGTCGTGGCGGCCTTGAAGACCAGTCGCCGCAGCAGTGCAGTGACGCTCTCAGCGTTGGCAGCAGTCCCCTTAAAGGACAGCACGAAGGAGGAGGTTCCAGTCCCACCCGCAAACGTCGCGAACTCTATCTTGTTCCAGAAGACCTTCTTGGCGGCCGTGTCGATGAACAGCCCTTCGCCGAGTGTATCGCTCGAGAGCGTACGCAGCGAGATGGTATCGCCAGTCTGCCGGTTGATGCTGATGGTGGCTGACAGACTTCCGGTATCAAAGTTGGAAGAGTCGACGTCGGAAATGATTCCCGCGGCAGCAATCAGCTCTCCATC
>CAIOTJ010000358.1 GCA_903861195.1 uncultured Planctomycetaceae bacterium
AGGCCGCACCCAACACATGGAAGACTGAGCCTGGGACGGAGGCCAATTGCATGAGCCCGATCGCGGACCCTACCAGAAACGGAAGTGAGAGCAGCAACATGACGACGGCCAGGCTGCGCGTCAGCCAACGCGGAGTCGAGGGCCCGGGTTGATTCTCTGAGAAAAGAGGAGGGAAGTCGGTCACAGGGGGTCTCCGAATCAGAATCAGGGGAAGTTCATTCTTGATAACGGATTCCCGGATGAGAGATGCGCCAATCAAGGGTGAATTTCTCATGAAGACGAGACACCGCTCGAGACCGATGCACATCTGGACCAATCGGAATCCAGACAAGCATGCCTCTGGAACGGTGCGAACCCGGGCCGACACATGCGGAGTCTGGGAGGAGTGCGCCGACTGGAGAACCGCCGGGATGTGTGCCGCCACCCGCTGGCGACTAGCGTTCGTTCGCGGGGCGGGGGCGCCGGCCCTGCCGCACCACAGGCCACAATCCCAGAACCGCGAGCAGCCACGCCGACGGTTCGGGAATTACCAGAATCGTTCCCTGGCGGGTGATCGTGAAGGGAATCTGCGACCCCGTGGGATCGAAAAACAGGCTGCTCGCCAGATCGAGACGCAAGTCGAACGTGTCGCCAATCGCGGGAGGCGCGGCGAGGCCGGGGGCGAAATGCAGGGTCGTCAACAGGCGGTCGAGAAACACCCCGGAAACTCCCGAGGGAGAATTGGACGCGTCGAGGCCAACATAAATTGTGCCGGGGCCAATCGCTCCCGCCGGAGGCACATCCCGAGCGGCGCTACCGGTCTGCGCGAAGACATAGCGGGGGCTGGTCAGATGGCTGTCGACGGGGACACCCCCTCCCAGGTCCAGAAACTCGAGCGCCGATCCACTCGTGGGGACAATCTCGAATTGGACGCTGAAGCCCGCCAGTTGATCCGTGGCCGAGTCGCTGGAAATGAGCACCTCGGCCCGGCCGTGACCGTTTGGGCCGACTGTTGAGTCCCAGACCGAGATCAGCAACCCGGCGGACGCCGAGTTATCGGCCAGGCCCGCCAGCCACAGTCCAGCCAACGCCGCGGCAATCTGCCACAACCGACCAAGTCTCATGGGTAGTACCTCGAGGAAGAACATCGGAATCCGACCGAATCGGCTCGCCCGCGCCACGGGGTCAATCATCGATCGTCAGCGACGGGAGCAGAATTCCATTGCGAATCAACAGGCGGTCGCGCGAATCAACAACCCCGTCGCCATTCACGTCGCGCTCGGGGTTGTACACCCCCCCCAGGGACGACAGCAGATTGCGATCGGCCGTGTTGACCGCCCGGTCTCCGTTGAGATCACCCAGCAGGCGGAAGAAGGTACGGGTCGTTTCGAAGCTGCCATCGCCATCGAGATCGACCCGCAACCGGTAGTAGCCATCTCCCGTGCTGCTGTTGCGATTCCCGCCAATTCCCTGGGAACCCATGTCGAGGGCCAGCTTGCCGGTCCCTCCCGAGACCATCACCGCCGACAGGCGTCCCGCGAGGGAGATGAGGGTATTCCCGGTCCCCTGGAAACCCAGGTAAGACAACTGGACCCGTCCTCCGTTCACCAGTTGCGCGAGACTGGGGGCGGTGGTGTCCTGGAAGGACAGGTCGGCATAGCGGACGAAAGACCGCTGCATCTGTCCGCGCTGCACGTCGAATGTGGTTGGTTCATAGACCTGGTTCAGCACGGAAATGACGAACGACTGGTCCGTGAAGCGTCCCGTCGAGTCGGTGGCCCGCACCACGATGGTCCGAGTCGCGGCGGCCTCATAATCGAGGGCCCCATTGACCACCAGCCGGGTCACGCCACCGTCGGTGGCGAGTGCGAAGCCTCCTCCGGCCGAGTCGGGGAGCGTGAAGGTCAGTGTGTCTCCCACGTTCAGATCGCTCGCCGAGACGACCCCCACCGTGGCCCCCACACTGCTGTTTTCCAGCACGCTGGTCCCCACCAGATTCAGATTCGCGGGGGCGAATTGGAACACGAAGCGGGCGACCAGAGGGTCGTGGTCTGAAACCTGGTCGTGGAACTCGGAGTTGACGTGCACCACATCGAGGGCGAACCCCTCGGCCACCAGGCGATTGCTGGCGAGCAGGTGATCGAGATCCTGCGAATTGCCATCGAACACGTAGGTGTAACGTTCGGCCGCGGGCAAGGTGGCCACGAGACTGGTCAGGACAGGGGCGCGGCCACTGTCGACCACACTTCCCGCCACGAGATCTTTCTCACCGGTGACGATCCGCAGGGGATTGGAGAAGTAGAAGTCGTTCAGATCACCCGCGACCACGATTCGCGCGCCAGAATCGACCGCCAGCACACTGTTGACGAACGACTGGACAATCTGCGCCTGCTGGATGCGCTGGACTTCGCTGGTCAGCACCGGGGGCTGGGTCTGGCCGAACAGGGGACTGTCGCCCCCCTTGGAGTTCCAATGGTTGGCGACCACGAACAGCGGCTCTCCCTGGAAGGTGAATTCACCCACCAGCGGTTTGCGGCTGGAATTGAACGCCGCATTGGTGGGATCAAGCCGTCCCGGACTGGCCGAAAGAATCGGCCGCCCGGAGACATTCAGCACGCTCGTGGCGCTGGTGGAGGTGCCGCCCGGGCGATCCACGAACGACACCCGCGCTGGATTGAACAGGAAGCCGACCCGGATGTTGCCTCCCGGTTCTCCTCCATCCTGGTCGTCGACCGGGTTGATCTGGCGGTACTGGTAGACCGGTCCACCCGCCGACTGAATGGCTGTGATCAGCAATTCGAAGGTGGTGGCGGCGTCGACGACGGAGTTGTTCGTGGCCCCGTTATTGTCCTGTGCTTCTTCGATCGTGAGGATGTCGGGCGACAACAGGTGCCCCACCACAATCTGGGCGAGGGCGTTGAACTTGGCCGTGCCGTCGCCTGGATCGAGGTTCTCGGTATTGAAGGCCGCGACGGTGAGTGCGTCGACCGCCCCCACGAGGCTGGTGGTTTCGCGCGAGACACCACCGGTCGCGGTGGGGGTCGCGGTCGCGAGCAGCTTGAAGTTGCCAAAGCTGTAATCGAGCACCCCCACCACGGTTCCCAGGTTCGCACCAGTGTGCACGTCGGGCAGGGGGACGAGGGCATCGTCGAGCAGGATCCGCTCGGGGTTGAAGTCTCCCGGACGGACAATGATGCCGCCGCGAGTGGTGCGCACCGAGGCGTTGGCCCCGCCATCCGGAATCACCGAGATTTCGCCAAAGTTGTTGGTTGGACCGGTCGCGACAGCGTTGCGCACCTCGACCCGCATTCCTTCGAGACTCTCATAGAAATCGATGCCGTCCTGATTGGGGTCGAACACCACCAGACCGTCATTGTCGATGATCTCCGTCGGCGCACTGCGCCCCGCACTGCCAATCACCACCGCGGACGGCAGGGCATTCCCCGAGGAGAGCACCTGGATGGTCGGGGAGGTGATCTCGGTGAGGGTGAGATTTCCGGTGGAGGCTCCGCCGGGCTGAAACTCGGTCACCGTGCCGCTGACCCGCAGTTGCTGCCCCACCGCCACCGTGGGGGCCGACGAGGTGAACACGAAGATCGCCTCGGATGTGGCGTCATTCGCGTCGGGGGTGGGGTCCTGGAGGTAGAAGCCATTGGTCCGCACGGCCGTGACGATACCCGTCACGTTGGAGATCGACTGCCCCACCCAGGGTGAGGTATGACTGGCCCCCTGGATCTGCGAGATCTTCAGCGACGGCGTCCCCAGAGTCACGGTGTCGATCCGGAACTTCTGCAGATTGTCGACCAGATCCTTGCCGATCACCCCGTCACCGTAAAACACGGTGTCTCCCTGGTCGCTCACCAGTTGCAGGGTGGTGCTGGAGGTGAGCGTTCCCGAGGGAACCTGCACGATCCCTTCCGGGACGAGCCCGGTGATCTCGGCCCGGGCCACGGGTGCCTCGGACGCCAGCCCACTCCAGGTGAAGAGCTGGAAGGAACCGGTGCCCCCGGCGGGACCGGCGATGATCACGTACTGGCTGCCGTTCGACTGGATCTCGCGGATCCCGCGGCCGCCCAGATCGAGCTCGATGGGCGCTCCCAACAGGGCACTCCCGGCCGTTCCCCCCGAAGGGCTCAGCAGCGCCGACCAGTTGGTCACCGGCACAATCAGCGCCCGTTGGCGCGCCGTGGGTGTCGCCAGAGGTGCGCGGAACGCCAGGTAGGCGGTGGTTCCATCGGGAGCCATGGTGAGCCCCTCGAGGTTGAACCCTCCCCCCCCCGCGGTCTCGGGAATGACTCCCGCGGCCGCGCTGGCCGTCAGACCATAGTAATTGGCCCCAAGTCCATGGCCATTTCCCGCATCCCAGGCCAGCAGGTCGGCCTTGAGATGATCGTACCGGCCCAGATAAGCCAGGGTCGTGCCCGCCCCCGTCCCCGACACGCTGGTTGCGAACACCCGCGAACGATTGGGGCGGCTGTTGCCATTCGCGGCGTTCGAATGCGAACCGAGCCAATAGATCGTGCTCCCCACCCGGGTCGCGGCTTCGAGATCGACTTCCCGCGGCACTCCTCCCGACAGGTCGGTCAGACCCAGGCTGGAGGTGAAGTCGAATTGGGCCACCGGCAAACCCGATTGATCACGCCGATACAGCCGCAGGACCTGGTCTTCGTCATCTCCCACCAACGCGTATTGGGCATCGACTGCGATGGCGGTCGAGGCATCCGAGGCACCACTGGGGAAGTGGGTTGACGTCGGGGTGGCCGAGGCGGCCGAGGCGGCGTATTGGATCGTATAGCTGCGGCTGGCGAGGCCGTCCGACACCGTCACCGTCAGCGTGCTGTAGCCCACGGCCGCCGGCTGGATCTTCAGGGTCCGGCTGGCCCCCGAGCCGCTCCACACCAGGTTCGCCGCGGGAACCACCGCCAGGTTGCTGCTGGCGGCCGTTACGCTGAGGCTGCCGGCACTGGTCTCGGCATCACCCACGATGAACGTGATTCCCAGGGTGCGGGCGGGGTCGGTGGGATCACTCAGCACGCCTGCGACCGTGGCGGGACCGGCGGCGGTCACCGCGAGAAATCGCGTGGTGTTGACCGTGTCGGCCACGATGGTGGGGGGAGAATTGGGGGTCGGATTGGAAACGGTCACCACCACGGCCGACCCGTTGCCGTTGTTGGCCTCGTTCGATTCGGCCACGCTGTTGGTGGGATCGACGACCGCGCTTCCGGCCGCGACGGTGTAGTTGCCGGCGGCTGTGGGAGTGACCGAGATCGTCAGTGTCGCGGAACCCCCCGCGTTCAGGGTTCCCCCCGAGAAGGTCACCACCCGGGAAGTCGCATCGAAGCTCCCTGTGAATCCCCCCGCTCCCGTCACCGATTGGAAGGTGAGACCAACCGGTAATGGCACCGTCGCGGTGACACCGCTGGCCGCCACGGTCCCCTGGTTCGCCAACGTCAGCGAATAATCGAATGAGATGCCCGAGGTTGCCGTCGAGGGAGCGGTGAGGCTGAGAGAGAGATCGGGGGCAGAGACCCCGGAGACCGGGGCCAGGGCGACGCCGCGGAAGGCGGTATTACCGGCGGCGGTTGCCAGCAGCGTCGGTGTTCCCGAGAAACCGCCGTTGTAACCGGAGGAATCGTCCAGGCGGACCAATTCCCCTCCGCCGGTCGATCCCGAGCCCCCTTTTCGCGTGGCATAGAGGGTGACCGTCGAACCAGCCGCCACGCCGGTCAGCCCCCGGTATTGATCGGTGCTGGTCCCGATTGTGCCATTGAGTGTCCAGCTACCGCCGACCAGCGAGTACTTCCGCAGGGCGAAGGCACTGTCGTCACTCACGTACAGGGTGTCATCTCCCGACACGGATGCCGACAGATCGGCCAGGAAAAATCCGTAGGGACTGCTGCTGGCATCCGTGGGAAAGCCGGGAAGATTGGTAAAGGCCTGGCTGCCACTCGTCGGGAGGCCGCTCCCCACCGTGCCCAACCGCGAACTTCCCGACGCAGAACTCGAATACAGCTGATTGCCGGTGATTTGGACAAACCGCACGTTGTTCAGCGTGCTGACCGAAGTCGACCCCCCCGTGTTGGCAAACCCCAGTGACCGGACTCCGCCCCCGGCGGTGCCGACCCACAGCGCGGTCCCATCGGTGCTGGCCGCGGAGCGAATGTTGTTACTGCCGCCATCGGTGAAGTAGGTCGAGGTATCGATCGTACCGGACGAGTCGACGCGACCCACCACGCGGTTCACGGTCGAGGGGCTGGTGTTGGCCAAAGAGCCCGAGGTTGAGAGCCCCGCGTACCCGGGGACCACCAGATACCGCCCATCGGCCGACCGCGAGAGTCCACCTTCCGAGGTGGCGACACCGCTGGCGACGAGTGCCCGTTGAGGCCCGGCTCCATCGGGGTCGGTGGCGGGAAGTGTCACTGACTGGATCAGCGTGCCCGAGGGGGAATATTCGTCGAGAAACACCGCATTCCCGGTGTTGACCAAACTTCCCGAACCGGTACCCACGCGGTAGACGACCACGTTCCCGGAGCCAAACGCGGCCAGCAAGGCCCGAGCCTCGAGGGCTTGAACGGCGGTTTCTCGGGAGGCCAGGCGTCGTCTCGGTCGGGTGGTCCAAACCTGCCGCACCCACTGACGCCAATTCCATCGATTGATCATGAGCCGTCTCTTCGCGAAGTGGAAAGCCTGCGTCAGATCCCGTGACCCATCCGGCCGCGACACGATGTGTCACGAGCGCATGGAGCAGCGTTCGAACACGCCACCCGGGAGCAATCCGAATTCAACCAGTCGGAGATGAAGAGTTGCGCTGCCCGATGTGAGGGTTTCGTCAAGACGGTGTCTCAGCTCGAAACCTGTCTGGCTGGCGGCAGAGTGTTTCTCGCTGGATTCGCTGAAGAGTCGATAAAGAGTCGATGAAGAATTGATTGACTGGTCGAGACCCACTTGTCGACTGAAATCCAACCGCTAGAAAAAATCCGACTCAACAATCGTCTCCTCCCATCTGGGGTTTGGTTGTCCTGAAATTCACGTTTCGATCCCAGGCGGTTGAGAGTCTGAAGTTCACATCGGGGGGTTGTGGACGATTGCCCCTGCTTTTTGGAGAACTGCGATGCACAGGCGAGCGTGGGCTTGGGTGTTCTTGTTGGGCGGGTTCGGAAGTGGTCTGGCTGGCGGTCCGGCGGAGGCGCAATCCCCCGGTTACCGGGTCACCATTCTGCACCACAACGACGCGGAAAGCCGGGTGTTCAACCTTGGCAGCGGAGCAGCGGCCAACTATGGAGGAATGGGTCGCTTCAAGACCTTGCTCGATCAGACTCGCAGCTACTATGCCGGCCAGGGGCACGGCGTGCTGGCCATTTCCGCCGGAGACAGCTTCCTGGCAGGGGCCAATTTTCAGGCGAGCCTCGATTCCGGCGCACCCGGTTCCCGGACCTTTTACGACGCCCTGGGCATGAGCCAGATCGGCTACGACGCCGTCACGCTGGGCAATCATGAATTCGACTTTGGAACGCAGGTGCTGGCCGAGTTCATCGGTGACGCCCAAACCACCGGGGCCACGACATTTCTGAGCGCCAATCTCGATTTCAGCGCCGATGCCGGCCTGCAGTCACACGTCGCGGCGGGCCGCATCGCCAAAAGCCTGCTCAAGACCGTCTCCACTTCGGCGGGTGACAAACAGGTGGGCATCATCGGAGCCACCACCGAAACCTTGCCGTACGTCAGCTCCCCTGGCGATGTGGTGGTCGGCAATGTCGCCGCGGCGGTCAACGCCGAGATCGCCGCGCTGCAAGCCCAGGGAGCCGATCTGATCATCCTGTCGAGCCACCTCCAGGGTCTGGCGAATGAGCAGGCGCTGGTGTCGCAACTCAATCCCGGCGTGAACCTCATCATCGCCGGCGGCGGGGATGAACTGATGGCCGGACTCGGCAATCCCCGCCCCACAGACATTTACACTCCCTCGGCTCCCGGCAGCGTGGCCAACACCGGATTGGTCCCTGTCGCGGGTTACAACAACACATCCCCCCCGAACGTCAATTCGTACCCGCTTCCCAGCACGGCGACTGACCTCGGGGGGAATGCCATTCCCATCGTCACCAGCCGGGACGCCTACAGCTATCTGGGCCGAGTCACTTTGGACGTCAGCTCCACCGGCGTGGTGTCGGTCGAGGCGAGTTCGAATCCCCAACGTGTGGCATCCACCAGCGTCGATTCGACCTATGGCGTAGCGATCGATCCCGGGATCCAAAGCAGCGTGCTGACCCCGATTCAGAATTACCTGAATTCGCTTGGCAATGACGTGATTGGCCAGACCTCGGTGGAGTTGGTGCGGAATCCCGGAATCCGGTTCAAAGAGACCAATCTGGGGAACCTGGTGGCCGATGCCTTTCTGACCAAGGCCCAAGAACTGGCTCCCACTCAGGGAGTCGACTCCCCCGTGCTGGCCCTGGCGAATGGAGGAGGAATCCGGGACTTCATTGCCCCGGGAAACATCACCAAGCTGGATACATTCGATGTGTCCCCATTTGGAAACCTCGTGACTGTAGTGGAAGATGTGACCTCGGCTGACCTCAAACTGCTGCTCGAAAATGCGGTGTCCAAGTTGAGCGACACCCCCGCTCCGGGGCCCACTCCGACCGGAACGGATGGGCGCTTTGCCCAGGTCAGCGGATTTTCCTTCACTTACGATCTGTTCGCGCAGCCGCTGGTGCTGACTTCCAGTGGTTCGGTCATCACGCAGGGTCGCCGCGTCCGAGACGCCTGGTTGGCTGACGGAACCTTCCTGATTCAACAGGGGCGGCCCGTCGCGGGACTGACGGTCGACATCGCCACCCTGAATTTCCTGGCCAGCGGCGGCGACCAGTACTTCGATCCCGATTACCTGTCGCAAGACTACTTCCTCAACACGCGGATTCTGGGAGTCTCGGATCAGCAGGCTCTGGAAGCGTACATTCGCAGTTTTCTGAACGCCGACCTCGGGAGCGACGCCCGTTACGATGCACGTCCGGACGGACGCGTGGCCGCGACGCCCGAGCCCTCCACACTGCTGCTGTTGGGGGTGGGGCTGACCGGCTGGCTGATCCGCCGTCGTGGTGTGCGGCTCGCCTGACCGCATCCCAACGCTGCGGTTGCCTCCGACGCGACCTTCCCGAGCAGGCTTCTGATGCGTTCGGGAAGGTTGTCTCGTGTCGTGAGCGGGCACAGCCCGTATGCCGTCGGGCGTCTCAGCTTGCCTGGGGTGTCGCCCACCGCCGTTGAGGATCCGATCTCTCCTCCCTGAGGAGCACCCGAGTTGCGACCTGGGGGATCACAACCCCGTCAGAAGAGAGTAAAGCTCCATCGGGATCTCTCGTCTGTGGTCGGGTGACCAGCCTGAGATCGGCTGTGAAAACATTGGTGCACAAACTCCATTCCGCCACGACACTCCGGGACGGGCGATGGCGGTCAGAGCGCCCCCTGTTCCGCCAACTGGATAAGCAGCGAGAGGCGGGCCGCTTCGGGACTGACGGCGGGCTGGTGTGTTGCCCGGCACTGGCGATCGTACTGCCAGAGGGACCACAATTCGGGAGTGAGCCGCCGCGGTGCCTCGGGGGTTCCCACGGGACAGCCGACCTGCGGGATCCGACAGGGGGCCTGCGTTCCGGCGGGACGGGGAATGGGGGCTCCCTGAAACAGCGCCCGCATGCCGGTCTGCTCGTTGTAGACGTGTCGCTGGCAGTCGCCGCAGTCCCGCCACGCGACCTGGGGAGCCGTGCGGATCAGCCGGATCCCCGCGAGCAACGCCAGGTCCCGGTCGCGCTCGCGGGCGCGCGTTGCGGCCAGGTCGTCACTCCCGCTGACCACCGCGAACAGCCAACCCAGCCACTCGGCACTCAGTCCGGCCAGCCCGGCCGCCGACAGTGGCACCGGGCGTTGCTGACTGTCGCACAAATTCCAGGCGATCAACCGGGGCAGCAGCAACGCGCGGAGCAGCTCTTCGGCAGGGCCCGGATCCTCCCCATCGTGCTCCAGCAGGCGGGCCAGCCGTGGAGCCAGCGCCTGCCGTTCGGTCTCCCCCAGCGGCAACACCTCGACCCAGGTACGCGAATCGAGTTCCCCCGGTGCCTGGGCGAGGCGGGTGAGAGGACTCGGCAGACAGATGAGGGGTACCAGGGGGAGCGACATGACGGGGAAGAACCGTGGTGAACGGCACGGGGAAAATACGATCGGGCGTTGAGCGCGAGCGCTGGGGCGCGCCACTTTCAGGTCGTGCTGGTGTGCTGCACGAGCAGCTCGGGCTGGGTGGCGGTGCGGCGGGCGAAGCCGGTGAGGGGCAGCGTGATCTCCTGCCGGCCGGGAACCACCGGCGACCGGTCGGTCCACTGAATGGCTGGTAACGGGATCGCCACGCTCTGCGGACCATTGGTGAACCGCAGCAGCCCGGCCCCAATGCCCGCCGCACCCAGTCCGTACAAATCCACCGCCTCGGGGGTGAAGG
>CAIOTJ010000359.1 GCA_903861195.1 uncultured Planctomycetaceae bacterium
CCAACGACCGACAGGTTGAAAATCTATCGTACGACTCGCGACGACCTTTCTGGAAATGTCATACGGCCGAATAATTCCCCGTAGGGGATACTTCTCTCAGCCCGGGGTTGGTGCGCAGCACCTACCCCAGGTTAACGCCCCCACCCACGACCCAACTCTGGAGGAGTTGTCTACAAGGGGGTGCCACGTTGCGGGTGATTTCGCAACACGGCGTTTCAACCG
Organism: uncultured Planctomycetaceae bacterium; assembly: GCA_903861195.1. Taxonomy (GTDB): domain Bacteria; phylum Planctomycetota; class Planctomycetia; order Planctomycetales; family Planctomycetaceae; genus UBA10511. The sequence continues at coordinate 223 of CAIOTJ010000359.1, forward strand.
GGTGCGGATGATGACGGACGAACCGCATGGCCCACGATGACGAATCCGTTGTTCGGTCCCCAACCTTGCCGATCGTTTGTTTGTGGTGTCCCACGAGACCACGCCGTTGTAGGGTGCCGCGTCCTGTGCCAGATAGACACCTCCTGCAGAGTTGACCCGAGTGTGGGGGACGGCAACCTGGGGTAGCCGGCGCTGCGCTCTGGCAACCCCAGGCTCTGGTAGAAATCCCCTGCAGGGATTGTGCGACCCGGGCTCGTTCGGGTTGGGGGACGCCGATATCCAGTCCAGGCGACGGCCGTGGGCGCGGCCCTCGCGTGCGCGATCTCCGGGCCCCGACGTCAATGAGGCCGCAACGCAGATCACGCTGTCGAACGTGGTGAGCGTGCTGCTGGCGAATGCCAACACCAGCAGCGCCATCCGGCTGGCCGATGTGTCGATCACCGCTGATGGCCTGGGGACGGCGGCCGAGGGAATGTCGGGCCTCACCCTGACGACCGACCTCAAACGGGATGGCTTCGTCAATGCAACCGATCTGACCGATGTGAAGCGCTGCAAGGGAGCGAAGGTGAGCTTGTTGCCGTAAGGCCGCATCGCTCTGCCGGGGGAGGACGTTCATGCGGGTTGCGCTGGTCCGCACGTCGAACACCTGTGGGTCGAAGGAAAGTCCTCCCCGCCGTGTCCCGTGGCGACAAACTTCCAGTTTGTCGATTCTCCGGGAGTGGCTGGAAGGTGCCATCCCAGACCAACAAAAAAAACCGAAGGGAAGACTTCTTTCAGCCAGGGATTGTTGCGCCTGCAACGACCCCCGGTGAGGTTCCACAACGATGCCCTCGATCCTGGGCTGAGAGGAGTCACCTCTGCGAGCCAGGCGGTGGGGCGGCGAGCGTGGTTCGCTTCTGGGAAGCAATCAAAGTCGTTACTAGGACATTACAGTCCAGTTTTTCCGGAGGCAGCGGTTTCTTGTTTTGTGGAATAGCCAGCCTTGGCGGATTGGCGGGAATTCTCAGCCGGGAAATCGATTTGCTATTCTCCCCCGCCGGTGTGGCCTCGCGATCGTCGTCCCGGTGTCGTCTCTGGGATGATGGCTGCGGGGATCTGGGTGGCATTTGGGTGGCATTTGGGTGGTTCCACCAGGAGTTGTGCAGGCACGAAGGGGGGCTGGCCGGGGCGAAGCGATGGCGTTGTGTCGTCCGCTCGTTGGTGTGGGGGGGCGAAAGGTTGGCGAGTTGTCAGGGACGTCAATGGCGATTGCCGTTGGATGAGGCGGGCTTCGCCGACGATGAGGCAAGCGAGGCGCGCGACCCAGTGTTCCAAGTCTTTCTGTTCTGGCTCAGGGAGCTGTGATGATGTTGCGATTCAGTTTTCGGCGGTTCGTGGCCCAGGCGCTGCCGTTGACCCGGCGTTCGAAAGGGAGGCCCAGACGGGGCCGATCGGAGGCCGTCCAGACACTCGAGACCCGGGCACTGCTCTCGGCCGCGGTGGTGCGGAATATCCGTCCCTCAGCGCTGCACAGCAACCCTGCCGACTTGGCCGAAGTGAACGGGACGCTGTATTTCGCGGCCAACGACGGCACCAACGGCGCCGAATTGTGGAAAAGCGACGGGACCTCGACCGGGACCGTCCTCGTCAAGGACATTCGCAGTGGCTTCGGCAGCAATCCCACGAATCTCACCAACGTGAACGGGACGCTGTATTTTCAGGCCAACGACGGCACCAACGGCTTTGAACTGTGGAAAAGTGACGGCACCTCGACCGGGACCGTCCTCGTCAAGGACATTCACAGCGGTGGCAACAGCAACCCGTCTTACTTGACGAACGTGAACGGGACACTGTTTTTCCAGGCGATCGACAGCACCACCGGCTCCGAATTGTGGAAAAGCGACGGCACCTCGACCGGGACCG
>CAIOTJ010000360.1 GCA_903861195.1 uncultured Planctomycetaceae bacterium
CAGGGTGGGGACCAGCACCTGGCACCGCTGCTCGGCCAGCCGGCGGGCCAGTTGCGATTCCACCGGCACTCCGTCGACCAGCCCCGCGAACGCCTCGGGGGTCCAGTCGGCATCCGGCAGGCAGATCACGCGGGCGACCGGGGTTCCGGCGGGCTCCAGCAGCAGTCCCTCGGCATACACCCCGTCCAGCGCGGGCCAGCGAATGGGGACCGCGGTGAAGTTTGATCCCTGGCTCTTGGTCAGATGCCCTCCCACGACCACCTGCTGCAGCCCGGCCGCCGCCGGCCGGGGGTCGACCGCCCCCAGAATCTCCCGCAGGTGTTCGCGGTTCGCCGCGATGCTCTGCTCGTAGGCCGCGGGACTGGAGTAGTTCCGTTTCCAGTAGCTGGCCCGTTTCGCGACCCCCTCGGCAATCTCGCGCAGGGCGAAGCGGTCGATGCCGTCGACCATGACCTCGTCGAGCGGCTTGTCGAGCTCGAGCTTCTTCGTGCCCGGCAAGGGGGCACCGCTTTGGGGCCAACTCAGGCTCGCCAGGGGCGCCAGCAGCAACCAGGCACAACACACAAGCAGACGCGCGACACGATGGGCAGGCATGGCACTCTCGGAGAGGGAGAGAGGGTGGGTGAGGGAGGGAAACCTGGGAAGGAAGGAGGCGACACAGCCTGGCGGCGGTGGAGTCGTCCCGGTGGTCGGCGGGGAAGGTGCCGGGCACCGCTCAGCGGCGAGCGGTGGTTGTCCCTTCCCAGTGCTGCTTCATGAAGGCCAGACCCCGGCGGGCCAGATGCTCTTCATTGGGGAACATCCGCCGCCAGATCTTGGTGGCGGCGGCGATGGCCGGCAGCGCCAGCCCGAACGCCTCGATCACCAGCCAGTCGTCGTAGCCGGTTTCTTTCAGCGTGCGGAACGTCGTTTCCCAGTCGACGTGCCCCTCGCCCGGGGTCGATCGGTCGTTTTCAGAGATGTGCACGTGCACGCAGACGTCGGCACAGTCGCGGATGGCCGAGGCCACGCACTTCTCTTCGATGTTGGCGTGGAAGGTGTCGTACATCATCCGCAAATTCGGATGATCGACCTCCCGCACGAACTGCGCCGCCTCGGCGGCACTGGTCGCCAGGTAGCACTCGAAGCGGTTGAGGTATTCGAAGACCAGCATCACCCCCGCCTGCTGGGCATGGTTGGCGACGGCCAGCAGGGTTTCCCGCGCCCAGGCGAGTTCTTGCGGAGTGGGGCCCGTGCCGCTGAACTTGCCGATCGCCGAATGAATGGGCCCGACCAGCTTTTCGATCCCCCCAGCCTGGCAGGCATCAACCACCCGCATGAGATAGTCGCGGGCGGCAAGACGGACCGCGGGCGAGGGGTCGATGGGGTTCGCCTCTTCCGAGCAGACCGTGACGGCCGAACGCTTTAATCCCAACCCGTCGAGATGGACCCCCACCCGGCGGTGCAGGGCCGGGTCGAGGTTGAAAACCGGAATCTCGACGGCGTCATAGCCCCACTTCCGAATGTCATCCAGCAGCGGGAAGTGTGTTTCGTTGACCTCGGTCGTCCAGAGCAGCAGATTCAGGCCGTAGATCATGGGGGAGCGTCTCCATCGGCAAGTGGGGCGTCGGCAAGCGGAGCGAACAGATCGAACGACTGTGGCGGGAAGCCCCCCAGCAGACGCGGGGCCTCGGTTTCGATCAGGGGCCGGGCACGTTCGAGCACATCAAGAACATGGTCGGGAAGCGGGTCCAGTTTGACGCGTTGCATCACCTGGTTCAACCGACGCAGCAGCCGCCGCGAATCGACATAGTCCGACAAAAACCGCTCGTGGCGGAACGCCGTCACAAACCAGGCCAAGCCCGTCGCCGGCTTCCCCGCGATCGCCCCCACCGTCGTCTCGATCACCTGCGGATCGACCTCATCAAACACCGCGTAGTACCGCTCGAGCCGGGGGGGATCGCGGGCGATCAAGACGGCATCCAGCACGAGCTCGGTGACGATGTGCCCCAGGAAGTGCGGGCGGGGCCCGTCGTCGTGGGGGAGTGCCTGGCGGAACTCGCGCGTCAGCCGTTCGGAGACAATGGCAAATGCGTGCGAGCGGTGGAACCAGTCGTCATCTTCCAGGTGCTGCAGGATGCCGCGCGCCAGTTCGGCTTCGTGACCCTCGGCGGTTTCGAGGTACTGCCGGGTGGTCTTCGAGCGCACCCGCACCTGGCGATCGACCACCGACAGCCAGTCGGGGACGGCGGTTCCCGCCACATACCAGGGGCGGTCCATCCAGCGGACCCCATGCGCGTAGTAATTCATTCCGCAACCGGGAGGGGACGTGGGACGGGAAACTTCTTGTAAGCCTTACAAATCCGCGTGAAAAAAGTCAAAACAGTGATTGACGGTTTCCGGCAAATCAACAGAATGCCCGCCACCTCGACGGCAGCACCTCCTGCCGCCTCGAACCCCCGAATCGCACTCCCCGCGACTCCCCCTTCTCCCCCCCGATCTCCTCCCTCGGTTCCCAAATTCGGCCCATCTGTCGCTTGGAAAGGACTCCAACGACACTCCCCTCTGTATGGGCCGGGAATCGAACCGCGTGCGCTGTGACGGAGCATGGACGCCCCCCGTCACAGCGCTGGCTTTCACCTGTCGACCCCGGTTGCCCAGCCTTCCCATGATTCCCCACCCCGCGTTTCGCCGCTTCGATCTGCCGCACGGCCAGGTCACCGTCGATCTGCGCCGGCTGTTCCCCCACGCCAGCTTCGTGGGGGGGACGGGAATTTTCGCGGCCCACGCCACCGACCGCAGCGACCTCTGCCAACCGAATTCGGTCTTCGCCATCATCCGCGGCAGCCGTCAGGATGGCGCCGGGTACATCGCCGATGCGTTGTCGCGCGGCGCCACCTCCCTGCTGACCGACCGGCCCCAGCCGGGCGTGCATGTGCCGCAGTGCATCGTCCCCGATGTCCGACGGGCGTATGCCGAGTTGAGCGCGGCCCTCGCCGCCCATCCCAGCCGTCACCTCGCCCTGGCGGGGGTCACGGGGACCAACGGCAAAACGACCACCACCTGGCTGATCCGGGCCCTGTTGCGGGCCGCCGGACATCAGGC
>CAIOTJ010000361.1 GCA_903861195.1 uncultured Planctomycetaceae bacterium
ATCTATAGTAATTCCCACTGACAACTCCCCGTCCAGCGGGGGGAGCAATCTCCTGGCTCCAGATAAACTTCCCATCGGCCAGACTGAAAGCCTGAATGGTCCGTTCTCCGACGACAAGACAACGCCGGTCAGTGCAGGCAGCGACGAACAGTGAATCCCCGCGTGGCAATTCCCACACAGGCTCACCCGTCTCCAAATCGAAACAATAGAGCTTGTTGGTCTCAGCTGCCGGAAGGAGCACGCGACCGGCGGTCAATATCGGCGAGTTGTCGAGCCAGCGTCTCTGGCGAATCAGGTTGTTCAGCAGGGAATCATTCTGCAGTCGATCGCCCCGCATACGCATCAGCGCGAAATTCTGCGGATTCGTCGGCCGTGGGGTGTACTGATACTGTTTGATCCACACCAAACGTCGAAGGAGCGGGTCGACAGCGACAACCACCCCCTCCCCTGTCGGGCAGATCAGCAGTCCCCCCGCATAGGCGGGCGACAATCCAAACAAGCGGCGAGTCTCGTCGTAGTCGATTCCCTTCTCCGGATTCAACAGAGGCAGTGACCAGTTCGGCTCCCCATTCTCGGGCGAGAGCGAGAAGAGCCGGATCTGTCCCTTTTCCTCGGCCAGCGTAAACAATTGACCGTCCACCGGCAGCGGAGCTCCCAGGAAGAATGCACCGGCCAGCTTCAGCGACTCCCCCGTCTCCTGACCATCCTCATCTCTCCGAATCGCACCCGCCGGCCCCCCCGATTCCCACTTCAACAACCCTGTGGCCAGGTCATACGCCAGCAACCGGTTTTCACGAGGAGGGATCAACTCCTGCGGCGCTGGGACAGCCCCGGGACGAATCATCATCTGCCGCTTGTGGGCTCCGATCATTCCGGTGCTTGAAATCGAGTAGACCTGCTGACCATCGCTGGAAAGAGCCGCACCGGTCTGGTTCAGCCAGGCACGCTGGCCCAGATAGATGGCCACCAGACGGTTCTGAAGCTGATCAGATCCGAGACTCTGGTAATTCCGCCATGTCCAGTAGAGGAACGTTTCATCTCGCACGACGCCCGACCAGCGGAGTTCGCCCGTTCTGGCATCCAGAGCCTTCACCGATCCCAGTCCCTGAACCAGAACAGTGTCTCCCACGACCAGCGGCGCGCCGATCACCAGTGGGGTGGTTTTCGTGGCGTCGAACAGGTCACCCTGCAGGTAGGCCTTCTCGAGTTCCATCAGGAATGTCAGAAACTCGCCCTCCCGACCGGGAGCGAAAAAGGTGTCGTATTCATCAATGAGCGGGTAGGACCAGTATCCACGCAGAAGGGGAGAAACGGGCTCACCACTTCCCCAGCGTCGAGGGTGCCCTCCTGCAAACTTCCAATCACCCACTCGCTGTGGAATCAGTGACGGAGTCGGTCCAAACACTTTGTCCAACCACGCGGAGTCAGCCATCGGCGGAGGGGTGATGTTGCGTCCCTCGTCGACCAGCGGCCCGGCCTGGGCCAGAGCACTCAATTCCGGCAGATGCTTTGCCGCCGCACCCTGCTGATTCGCCTGCGTCCAGGCCCGGGTAATTCGCAACAGGAGTCCGACACGTTCGGGTCCCGGTTCCATGTGCACCAGCAATCTCTCCCAGAGCCGGGCCGCCAACGCGGTCTCCCCTGATCGAAAGCGAAATCGCCCGCGGTCCGAATCGCCTCAGCTGCCGCCAGAGTGAGCGGATAAATCCGGGCCACATCGAGCAGTTCCGTGAGATTGCCCTGCTGGCGGGCTGACTCAAGCCGTCTGGCAGCCAATTGTTCGTAGCGGCGGCGATACGTTTCAATGGCCTCGGGAGGCATGGACCAAAGCAGCGACTCAGCTCGTTCCAGAGTACTTCTGGTCGGCTTCATTCCCTCGACTTCAAAATGATCCTCGATCAGTTCCAGCAGAGGTTGAAGCTTATCGATCGCCGATTCGTAGTCCTGCGAATTCAAAGATTCGCGAGCCTGGTTCAGTTCAATCAGCAGTCGTGTTTCGCGCGGCAGCTGGTTCAGCAATCCCTGCTCAGGGTTTGTTTCCATCTGCTGACCGAACTGACCCCCAAATTGTGCGGACGCAGTTGTGGCGGTTAACCAGAGCAATGCTGCACCGATTGCCACCCTGCCCCATCCGATTCGTGGTCGTCCGAGACCTGCCATACTTTCCGCTCCTGGATGACCGGGCCTGAAAATCCCAGACCGAGCTGATCTGAAATCCAGACGCGAATCGCGGACAGC
>CAIOTJ010000362.1 GCA_903861195.1 uncultured Planctomycetaceae bacterium
CATCCCATTGGTGCCTGAACTCTGAAGGAGTTCGCTTCGCGCAGGGATTGCGGAAACCTGATTGATGTCCGGTTTCCGCGATGGATTCGGCGGGTCGAATTTGGCCCGCGGTTCATTCCGACGGTACCCTGGAAGCCATCCCCTTCAGGGATGATTCGAGCCCGGGCCCCTCCAACCCAGGGTAGCCGCTGCGCGGCGAACCCTGGGCTATCGAAGAATGTCCCTTCAGGACATGGCTGGGATCGACGTGATGTTCGGGAGGAGGGCGGAAACTCTGTTGTGATTGACGGAGCTCTTGAGGCCCCGCTGCGGTTGACATGATCGGCAACTCACGTGCTCTTTGGACGAGTCAAACCGAATGTTCTGCAATGCAGGCCAGTAATTTCGGCCCGCGCCCTTACTGCCACTGCTGCCGCAGTTTGGCCGACGCCCCCTCCCAGAAGGGGAAGAACCCTCGTTTCGCCAGGGGGAACAACGTGAGATCGTGCGGACGGTCGGCAAACCGCAGGGTGATCCCGAGGGGGGCGAGGGAGGTCTTGAGGCCACCGAGCGCCTCGGCAACAAATCCCGTGTGCGGCTGGAACGCCCAGAGTTCGCCCATCCCGGTCCTCCGGCACCACTCGGCGATCTCATCCGCCGTGTGGGCGGAATGCACGGTGCCGATGCGGGCATCGGCGTCGGCACAGGCCCCAGCGATCCAGTCTGTGACCAATCGAGAGGGCGCATGCTGCCGACGTTCGGTCACCACATAACGCACGGCAGGTACCCCCATCCAGGCAGCCGGAAGTGGGCCGCAGTCTTCGTCCTGCAGCAGGACGGCCTGTGGCCGGACCGTGTCGGCATCCGGGCCTGGCGGCGGCTGATTCGCGGTGGTCCGGGCGAGTCCATCGTCGGGCAGTGGCTGGGCCGATTCGTTGAGTTCACACGGCTTCGGGACCCACCTCCCGCCGGTGTACTTCGCGATGTTGTCGGCGCGGGCGACGTAGTGCTTGCCCGCGGTCTGCAGCCCCGCCACCCACCTCCACGAGAGGGTGTTGGCCGCGGGGTCGCCATCGAGCAGGTGGTCGAGGAAGAACCGTGCCCCCAGTTCCCACGGCAGCTTCAGCGTGAAGATCCAGATGCTGGCAAACCACATTCGCACGTGGTTGTGCAGGTAGCCCGTCGAGTTGAGTTCGTCGCACCAGGCGTTGAAATAGGGAAGATCGGTCTGGCCGCGGGTGGCACAGCCGAGACGATCGCGGTCCGGGGCCGACAGGGTCTGGTCGAACTGGTGCAGCCGATCGAGGTAGGCGAGCCAGACGCCGGGGCGGCTCTCGAGCCAGCCTTTCCAGTAGGTGCGCCAGACAACTTCCTGGGCGAACTTTTCGACCTTGGGAAAGTTGCCGACAGTGCGGGCGAACGCGAGGACCTCGTCTTCGAGAACGAGCCGTCGGCGGATGTAGGGGGACAGCCGGGTGGTCGTCGACTCTCCGGTGTGGTTGCGGGCGTTGGCGTACTGGCCAATGACGGTCGACAGCGAGTGCAGGTGAGTCAGCCCCTGTTCGCGAATGGGAGCCCCCACGCGCCATCGAATTTCGTTCGTCGTCATCGTCGCTGCTCGCACCTGGAGAATCTGGCTGGGTGATCCGACAAACCCGCCCGCAAGGGACGGGGCTCTGCGTCCCCATGGTTGGCTACTGCTGACAAGTGTAGGCCGGGTGAGATGGACTTGTTTGGTGGGGATTGGGCGGGACCTGTGTGCACTTGGTACCTGCATCGCAAACGCGGGCCACCATCGCACCCGATTGCGGCCAAACGTGGTAAAGAGAACGGATCTATGCTGCCGAGGGATCGATTTCGATGATTGCCTGACGCACCGGTCCAGTCGTGCGTTGGTCCGTCCAGGCGTCACAACAGGACGTTCCGGTTCCACCGAAATTGGCCTGGATCGCCGCAGCCTTGGAATCGAATCCGTCAACTCGGCTGTCTCAACGCGACACGCTCCCGCACGACAGTCCGATCCTTAAAACAAGATCGCTGTTTCCCGTCCCCGCGGAATCAGTGCGTATGGAATGTCCGCCTGCTCTTCCGAAGAAATGAAAGTCGCGGACGCATTGGATCGGGATCGTCCGACGACCGCTTCGGGCGCACGTCGGCCAGCGACAGTCCCAATGCCGAGACAACTCCGCGGGCCAGCCCCCGGGGGGCAGGAAGTCTCGACGATGCAGGATCGCTTCTCGTTTATCGGGGAGCGTTCCGGAGGTCGACCATCGCCTGGCCCATCGCTTTTCCGATGCGGTTAAACCAGATCGCGCTGCCATAGTAGTGATAGGGCCGGTCGCTGCCCGTGTGGACCCATCCGGGATTCTTCTGCCAGTTCGGGAACATTTCCTCGGCCGCCTTGTCGACCAGCACATCGACCGGAAACGCCTTGACGTTCCCCTGGAATTCGGGCACGTCATTCATCGACAACTGGGCCTCGCGGACGACCAGCATGCCTCCCGTCGCCGGTTGCGATCCATTTTGACCCAGGGCCCCGATGACGAAGGGGAGCCCGGGAGCCTGCAGATCTTTCCGCACATCGTTGATGAAGTGCCGCATGTTGGACGCATATTCGTCCTGGGCCCCAAAAATGTCGTTGAACCCCTGGAACCAGACGAACCCGGTCAATTCGAGCGTTCGCCCCGTCAGCGCGGGAAACAACCGCTCGTGGTTTTTCTGCACCTCGCGGACCTCTTTCAGCAGATTGCGATACGACACGCCGTACTCGCGCACGATGTCGTCCCGGTTTGGCAGCGGATCCTGCTTGTTGTCTTTTTCATTCGACTGCTGGACCCGTTTCCGGGCGTCGGCCAGTTCTTTCTCAACCATGGCTTCCGGGATCCCCGCCGAGGGGGAGCGGAAGTTCTTGTACAGCGAGTGCCCGCCCCAGGCGACCTTGATCAGCAAGACCGGCTCGTCAAAGTGCTCGCCCATCAACGTCCCGAATTCGAGTTCGACACCGGTGCAGCCGGGGGAACCAAACCCCACCGTGAGGGGGCCACTCCGGTCGAGGAACTTGATGAACACATCGTTCCGGACGATCCATTGATCGTCCTTCCGCAGGTGGGCGAACAGGTCGCGGGTTTTGGCATCGGTCGCCTGGTAATCGAGCAGTGCATTGCGGGCTTTCCCCTCCATGTTCGACTGCCCGGCCAGAATGAACACCCGCACCGGTTTCTCGGCTGCCCACACAGACAACGCCGGCAGCAGCGCCGACACTCCAACCACGAAAAGGAAGCGCAACATCGGAGGTTCCAGTTCAGGCGCGAGACGAACAATTGTGACACACAGCCACTGCCGTCTGGGACCAGGTCCAAGCCCCCGCCGACTGTCCGCGTCAGGCAGGGTAACACAACCGAACGCCCGTTGAGAGGGTTGGTCCCAGTCTGCCCCGGCTATCGAGGTCTGCCTCGGCTGTCGAGGTTTCGGGACTGCCCCACTTTGTTCGTCTCCGGTGTTGCCCGGCGCTGGCAAGCCGGTTTCGTCACCGGTTGAGCTCACGACGAAGCGGGAGGAGTGACTTGACAGTCCGACTGGAGTGTGACAGGAGGTTCGGCAGGACACGCTGGGACTTTGGGTGATAACCAGCAGCTTTGAGATGCAGTTGGCATCAACCGTCTTTCTGAAACTCGAGAGTCTTCAGCCCTCTTCCTCACCTCTGAAAAGTCCGTCACGTTCGTGACGATTGCGAGAGGACTTCCATTATCAGAGAGCGCGAGTCCAGGGCGGGGGGGGCCTTGTGGGGCGGGGGCCACGTATCCGTTGCGAGAGTTGCGAAATATTCGGATCCCGAGGGGCCGGAGCCGACGTTCTTCAGCACCTCGCGGCCCCCCAGTGCGAAGACTCCCCGCCGTCTTGAGCCGCCGGCCCGGCTCGTTCAAGGACTTGTTCGTCGAGGTGCTGGCTTGGGGTTGACCCTCGGTGCGAACCGGCATCCGGGAGGTGCGACGACACCTTCGCAAACCCCACTGCGATGGATGTTCCCAACTGCGGGTGCGAGCTGAACTGCGGCTGGCTCGCGGCGTGCTGCGAGGGCTGTATTGGCCGGAATAGGTTCTGTTGTAAAAAAATGCTGCAGTCACGGGTTGTGGAAACTCTGGCAGAAATTTCGGGGCGAGACGAGAACTGCACCGACGAAACCGGAATCGGGCGTTGCGTTGGCTCCGGGGTCGTTGTATGAAGATTCCGTGAAGGATTGATGAGGCTTCATGACGCAAGACCAGACGGCAGGGATTGGCACTGGGCTGGTGGGCTGGGTCTGGAGTCCGACTGCGAATGACCCTGTGTCTTTGAGTCACGGGGTCCAGTGACGCGGGATGTGCACGGCCTTCCGTGGTGGATTTCGTGGACAGAGAAGCGGAGTTTTCGTCGTCACGGAATGATTTCGCCAGATTCGGGGTCATGGTTTCAGTCCACCACGCGACTGCACCATGTGAGGGCAGTTGTCCCGCTGTGCTTGCGTCGCGATTTTCCTGGTTCTGCTGCTTTTCGATTGCATGACGACGAGCCACACTGCGCCGCAGGTTGAGACTTCCGACTCCCCCCATCAGGCACGAGTGGCGCAACGAGCCGCGCATTGGTCCAGGTCAGCGGCGAAATACGACGAGATGTGGGAGCGGGGAGAGCCCAAGGTCTACGCTGAACTGGAAGCGGAATTGCTGCGCGACTTCACCGGGGCCCGCCCGGGCCTCCGGATGCTGGAATTGTGTAATGGCACAGGTCGGAACACGGTGCGAATGGCGGCGACCGGGGTCGAAATGGTTGCAGTCGACAACGCCGAAGGGATGTTGGAGATTTCGAGTGGTAAGGTGGCCGAGATGAACCTGAAGAATGTCGCGGTGAGGAAAGGGAATATCTTCGATCTCGACTTTCCGGCGGAGTCGTTCGACGCCGTGATCGGCACCCGCTTCATGTACATGATGACCCAGCAGGAAAAAGGGGCGATTGTCGAACAAATCTGTAAGGTATTGAAGCCGGGGGGGGGTGGCGGCCATCCAGTTCAACGGTTGCCTGTGGGGCCTCAAAACCGAAATCGTGCGGTTGCTGACCGCTCAGAAATTCCGTCCATTGAAGTCGTACTACCTGTTGCCCGGGCAGATTGACCGGATTTTCCAAGGTTTCGAAGTGACCCGGGTGTACGGTGTCAAGCTGCCTCAGCTGGCGCTGTTTGAAAAGGTGGTTGGGCGGACAGTGGCCCGGGCGGTCAACAAGATCTGCCACGTGTTCCCCTTCAATTACTGCTGTTCATACATCGTGGTGCGCGCGGTGAAACGCTAGGGCCGCGGGTCGGGCGACCGCTGTGCTCCCATCGCAGAACCGCTTGGCGGTTTTTGGCGAAGTCTCTGGATCCGGTGCGTTTCCCAGCCATGACTGTGCGGAAGAAATCAAGTGACGATGAGTGACGAACCCGCTCTCTGTGGAGACTTGCGAACTTCACCTGCCGCCAACGTCGTTGGTGAAGGGGACGTCTTATCCAGCGAACGCACCGAGGTCCGCAGGGCACTGAGCCGCGATGGACGGCGGGTGATGGAAAAACGCTATTTGCGCAGTCATCAACGGGAAAATGACTCGTTGGCCCGCGACATTGCCACGCGCGAAGTGCGGTTGCTGCAGTTGATCGAGCAGTCTCAGGCGTTTGGTGGCGAGATCGCCGCCATGCGATTGGTTGAACACGATTGCGAGCGGGGCTGGTTGAGCTTTGAGGAGTCGGCGGGACAGCCGCTGTTGAAGTCGCTCGCCTCGTTTCGTCGTGTTCCCCCCGAAGTGATCGCCGGTGGCTTGAAGGCCTCGGGGCGTTGGCTGCGGGCCATGCAGACTGTCCCGTTTGACCAGTGTGATCTCACGCCCCTCGATCCGCACTACGATCCGCCCGATTTGCAGAAGTATTGTGAAATCCGCTGGAAGAGGATCACTTCGTGGACCTCGCGATTCCGGAACAGCGATCTTCCCCGGAGATTTCTCGACCGGATGACTGAGTTGTACGGGATCTGGCGTCCCCTGCCTGTGGTGTGGGCCCATGGCGACTACTGCCCCGCCAACGTCCTTTGGGACGGATCGACGCTGCTGACAGCGATCGATTACGAAAACGCCCGTCCCCGGTCTCCCTGGATCGATGCGACCTATTTCCTGATGATGATGCAATCGTTGGTGATCAATTCCCCCTGGAAACGTTTTCCCGTCGACGACTGGAGGCGCCATTTCCTGACTGGTCTGGGGGTCTCCGAACTGCCGAACACGCCGGAGATTCGGCTGTGCATGCTGAAGCACCTGCTGTGCAAACTTGGTTCTTCCAGCCGTCCCCGCACCCGATCACTCCCCGAACGCCTCTGGGTGCAATATTTCCGCGAGCGAGTGATTGGCTGGATGGAGGCCGAGCTGGCCCGCCCGCTGGAGGGAATCCAGGATGACGAAGCCTGTGGCTCACCATAGCGGGCCCGCTCCAGCCAGTTGCCGGCCAGCGACCTGGCCACCGGGTTCTGCCCGATCAGCTCTGTGTTGCACGCTTCCTGCAAGATTGCTGCCGCACATTTGAAACCATGCACCGCCTCCCCGTCGGATCCGTCAGGAACGGCGTGAACGACCGTTGGTCAGCAGCGTCCAGCCGCTGCGGGCCATGACGAGTGGGTCGCTGGTTCCTCGATACAGTGGAGTTTCCGGCAGTGCGAGATTCAGCAGTCGGTAGACGGCCCGCTGTGCCGTCCGGACGGAATACTCGACCGTGAACACTGTGTCGTCCGGAAGTTCGCAGAATTGCCCGAGGAAGGCGAAATTTGCCGCCCCCTCGGGGATGACCGCCGGCCGGTCGCCCGGCACCCGGGGCTGGAACTGGCTGGTGATGTAGGGCATCAGGCAGGGGAGGCAGATGGCCTGTTCGAAGAACCGTGAGGCCTGGTCCGGGATGCGCAGGTGGTGGGCCAGTTCGGCCAGAATCTCTGCGCCTGTGCACTCGCGCAGCGGCTTGCGGACGTGGTCTCCGGGACGATCCGAGAACAGACCGTAGCCCCAGAACACCTGTACGTCGGGAGGCTGATTGAGGAAGTGGGGTTGGTGAGCGAAGACCACCGACAGGCACCAGCCCGAATTTTGAAACGTCACCAGCCCCCCCGTGCCGGCGGCGTTGCCCGTCCAGCGTTCCATGAACTGGAAGAACCCGGGGTTCTTGAGTGTGACAGTGAACGACACCCAGTTGGTCTGGTCCGGCTTGGAACAGAAGCGCTCGGGGCGGCCAAACCGGGGGGACTCCGCGGCAATCTGTCGCCAGAGTGTCCAGGCCGAATGGGGCGAGTTCCTTGGCTGGGGAGCTGCCTGGTGGCTTCCCACGCTGGAGTCTGCCGTCATGGAACCGAGGGTGATGAACACGCGGTCGTTCGGCCGGATGTCGATGCGGGACTCGGTCTGGGCATCAGCCCAGTGCAGGCGGGTGATGGCCGTGGAACCTGCCTGGTGCGAGAAGTCGACGCGGGCGATGTGAGTGTCGGTCTGGAAATGAACCCCGTGTTCTGTCAGCCAGCGGGTCAGGGGGAGGATCAGTGCGTCGTACTGGTTCCAGACCGTGCGCAGAATTCCCTCCAGGCGGTTGAAACCGGGCAGCAGGTGGATGAACCGCCGCAGGTAACGGCGGAACTCGGCCAGGCTGTGCCAGGTCTGAAAGGCGAACATCGTTGACCACATGAGCCAGAACTCGCTCTGGAAGAATGATGGCGAGAAATACTCGTCGATCCGCCGGCCGGCGAGTTGCGCCTCGGCTCGTGCCGACAGGACCATGAGGTTCCAGCGATCCTGCAGCGACAGGCCGAACTCTGGCGCTTCCCGCCGGGTTCCCGCATGAACGAGGCGGCAACGGGACGAGGTGACGACCCGTTGGTTGAACCGCAGAATCTGGTCGGTCACGCTCTGCCGCGGGTCCTGCAGGGTCGGGATCGACCGGAACAGGTCGAAGGTGCAGGCGAAGTGCCGTTCAAACATCCGCCCGCCCCGAATCAGATAACCCGAAACGGGCGACCCTTGGCCGTCGAGGCTGCCCCCCACGCGATTGAGCTGTTCAAAGATCTGGATGCGCGAGCCGGAAATGCCTCCATCCCGAATCAGCAGGGCGGCTGCGGCCAGGGACGCAATGCCGCCTCCAACCAGGGAGAACTGAGAATCTGCCGTCAAGGCGTCTGAGTGGGGTGGCATCAGGGAGCCTGCGAAGCGTGAGCAGTGGGGGGAACCGGGTCTGGCGGAGACGGTCGCTTAGGAAAAGTGGACCCTTTCGGCCACTGCCAACCGCGTGGGCCCTGGCTGAAAATCCGCGGCGCGACGCTCGGCGACGAGGTGAGTCTTTGGCCAGTGTAAGCCCGCAGGGAGACGAGAAGGATAAGGGAAATCCTCAGTGGCGACTGACACTGGAATGAATGAGAGGTGTGGGAGGCGGTTCTGGAACTCCAGGGGCGAATCGGGGTGGTCCGCGGGCATGAACGAGAATCGGGGAGACAAACACCGTGTCAGAGCAAACGTTGTTGAGTCGTTTCCAGGTGGCCCATCTGAGCAGTGTCTTGGCGCAGGGGCCGCAGGCGAGGGGGGAAATCCCAGAAACTGGGGAAGAGACCGCGGCGCGGAGGCAGGTCGGGGCAGCGTCACTGGGCAACCGATTGGACTGCGGCGGTTTGTTCGAAATTGAGCAGCAGACCAGATTTTCGGGAGGGTTGCAAAAAGACAGGTGGTGGGTGGAAACGAGTTGAGTACGGCCGCGAGTGCCCCCCCTCCCGATTCGATGTGTTGCTTGATGGGGACCGCTTGACTACGTGTGATGATGGTCGTGGCGGCATTGGGTCAACCGAAGGATTCTGTGCTTGGTGAGCTTGTATCTGGGTGCGCGCCGCGCCGTAGGGAGCAGTTGCACGTGAGTTGTTCCCCGCGTCACAAGTTGTTGAAACAGAGTGGATTGGACTCGGCCAAGTGGGTGGACCGAAAACTAAACAAACAAATAATATGAGGTGTGTTCCGTACAGGGATGGGATCCATCAGTTTGGAAAGCAGTCGAGAGGGACTGACAATTTCCGCAGGATTCGAAGTGCCGCAGAGCGATCCGGCGACAGCGAGAGGTGTTATTGTTCGGCGGGTATGAAGATTTTGGTTGTTTCGGACTTTGCCTGAGTGGAGGGTTGAAACGTGTAAGGGGAACAGAGTGAGCGCGGTCCGATTTATGGTGGAGAACTCATGAAGGGATTGTGTGACCCGGGCTCGTTCGGATTGGGGGACGCCGATATTCATTCCTGGCGATGGTCGAAATCCCCCGCAGGGATCGTCCGCAGGGGCTCGTTCTCGATTGCCAACGCCGATGTTTCCTGCGGGCTGTGGCCCCGGGGGTTCTCGGGCGACGATCGGTTGCGGAGCGCCGCCGAGTTGACAGAACTCGTCCGACGCGGACCAGGCCGGGAGGGGCGGGTTACCCCGCGGCGGAGGTTGCCGATGCGGAGTGCCGGCGACCCCGGATTGGCGTCGCGCACCGGCCCCGGACCCGCCAAATCGCCCCCGCCCAGAAAAAAAACAGCCGATTCATCCCGATTTTCGACGGATTCGTCACTTTGTGGGTGGAAGTGGGTTGCAGCGCGGGCTGGTCTCGGGCAAGTTCTGGGTAATGCGACCAGCTGTCGCTCTGGCAGGAAATGCAGTCTGCGGAGTTTCTCTGCAGAAATGCGCTTCGTCTAGGCCGTCGCGGGCCTGCCACCTCAACCCTTCCACCGGCTGACTTTCAACAGTGTCTGGACCACGTTCTTCGCACGCTGCCGGTGGAGAATTCGCCGTCTCAATCGTCGCCCGCTCCCGAGCCCGCGGGCGTCGATTGGCAAAACCGGAGACCTGAGGCATGCGACCGACAAACGGGTTGAGTCTGTGGAAGCGGAACCGGGTGCGGGGGACGGCCGGTCATCGACGCCGTCGAGTCGCGCAAAACCGGAGCTGTGGTCGTCTGGCCAGTGGAGTTGAAAACCAGCCGTCTGACGTGTTGCTCGCGGTGCGGGAACCGTTTGTCCCGGCATTTCGCGACGTGGAAGAGGCACCCAAGGTGTCGCATTCCATGGCGGAGCCCCGGCGGATGAATCGGGGCGAGCGGGTTGAGGAATCCTTGGCCGCGGGGGGTTTCGCCGGTGTGTCCGGCCGGGTGTGTCCGCCCCACTCTCCCGCTCGAAATCAAGTCCCCATCACCAACTCTGGAGGAGTTCGTTCATGATCCGGTTCCACTTCCGCCGATGTGTCGCGCTTCTCTGGTCTGGCTCAAGAACGGCGAAACGCCGCCCTGGCGCGCCGCACGGTCGTCCAGCCTCTCGAAAGCCGGGTGTTGCTCTCCGCGGCCCTGTTGAGTGATATCAACCTGGTGGGTCTGCCCAGCAATCCCAGTGTGCTCACCGAAGTGAATGGAACGCTGAATTTCAAGGTCAACGACGGCACCTACGGCTATGAACTGCGGACGAGCGACGGGACCTCCGCCGGCACCGTCCCTCCCGATTCGATGTGTTGCTTGATGGGGACCATTTGACTACGTGGAGTAATGTTCGTGGCGGCATTGGGTCAACCGAAGGATTCTGTGCTTGGTGAGCTTTTATCTGGGTGCGCGGTGCGCCGTCTGGAGCAGTTGCACGTGAATTGTTTCCCGCGTCACAAGTTGTTGAAACAGAATGGTTTGGACTCCGCCAAGTGGGTGGCCCGAAAACTAAAAAAACGGATAATAGAAGTGGTGTTCCGCACGGGGATGGGATCGATCAGTTTGGAAAGCAGTCCAGAGGGACTGACAATTTCCGCAGGATTCGAAGTGCCGCCGAGCGATCCGGCGACAGCGAGAGGTGTCATTGTTCGGCGGGTATGAAGATTTTGGGTTTTTGGGAATTTGCCTTAGTGGAGGGTTGAAACGTGTAAGGGGAACAGAGATAGTGCGGGCCGACCTATGGAGGAGAACTCATGAAAGGATTCTCCTCAGCCCGCGTGAGGTGGGCGGTTGCTTCCGAAAATCGCCTTTCGTCCTGCCGTCTGTTTGAGTTTGTGCTTCACAGCTTCACAGCTTCACAGCTTCACACCCAAGCTTCCTTCCGAAGAACAAGGAAACCGCCATGAAGTTTCAATCCTGGGCCAATCTGGTTGGACGTTTGTTTTTCCGGGCGCGTGTCAAGTCGTCGCTGCAACGACGGCAGGTCTTGCGGACCCGGCGGATGTCGCGATCGCAAGTGGCCGAGGCCCTCGAGTCGCGGGCGTTGCTGGCGGTGACGGCCAACGTGGTGGGCAACACGCTGCAAGTCAAACTGGACGCCGCCAACGATCAGGCGTGGATCTCGTATTCCGCCGGGACTCCGACGAACGCCACCACTCTGCGGGTGGGGACGGCCAACACGACCAGTGGCCTGACGAATGTGGCCATCATCGGGGGTTCCAGCAACATCAATCGCATTGAAGTGCTCGACTTCAGCAACAGTGGGACTGGAGGGGCTTCGAATCAGCGGGTGTATTTCGCCGGCAGTTTCCCGATTACGGGGACGGGCACGGCCAGTGCGGGGCTTTCCGCCGGGGTCTCGGTGACCGGTATCGAAACGGTCGACGTGAACCGGCTGATCCGCGGAGGCGGCACAACTGCGGCGCCGACGCCGGCGAGCGTCACCGGGAATGCCGGGACCGTGAATCTGGCCTACACCTCGACCAGTGTGTCCACCGCCACCCGGCTGCAGCAGGCGGTCGACTTCGCGGCCGCGAATGCCACTGTCAACCTGCCGAATGGCCAATTCAACCAGTCGATGACGATTGACAAGCAGTTGCTCATCGACGGTGTTGGCACAGCGGTCCCAACCAGCACCACTGGCACTCGCATCAACGTCGCCAGCGGCACGGCCGTCAGCCTGGGGCCCAATGCGGACGGCTCCACTCTGCAGGAGCTGCGGATCTCGGGCAGCGTGGTCAACAGCACGGTCGGGATTGGTCTGCAAGCCGGAGCGCAGGTGGACAACCTGAAGCTGCAGCGTGTCGCCGCCGCCTCTCACGGCACCGGGTTTCTGATTCCGGCGACCGCTGGGGCAGCGAGTTTGACGATCATCAGCAGCAATTTTTCCAGCAATGACCGCGCCATTGCGGCGTTCGCCGACACCAGCATTTCGACCAATGAATCCGGGCTGACGGGAGCGATCCTGGTCGCAAACACCTTCACCAACAACGCCCGCGGGCTGCTGTTTGAAAAACTGAGTGGGTCGTCGATCGTGAGCAGTACTCTGACCGGCAACGGGTCGGATTTCACCTCGGCCTATGGCATCAATCTCGATTTGAAAAACGGGACCTACGCCGGGAACACGATTGCGTCCAATACGTTCTTGAACAACGGCACGGGGGATGTCGAGGGGGCTGCCGTGCGCGTGGCCACAACCTCGGCTACGCTGGATGGACTGAGTTTTGCCTCGAACACCATCAATTCGGATGCCGACACCGCCTTCTGGGGGCTGGTGACCGCGGGGGCCCTCCCGAGCATCAGTCTCGGCGGGAATACGTTTGACGCCGACTTGCAGGGCTATGTGCTGAATCGAGGAACCGGGCAGATCCTTGCCATGGGGGCGACCATGGGAGGCGTCTTTGTTCCGACAGGGGCTACGAATAGCCAGCTCTTCGCGATTGCCGACAAAATCGTCGACTGGATCGATGTGGAAGGCTACGGAGAGGTGGTGCTGGAGCCGGGGAAACAGTTCGTGACCCCCAACAGCTTCTACGTGGACGGCGGGACCGACACGGCCAAGGTGCAGCGGGCGGTTGACAGCGCCAGCGCGGGGAACACCATCAACGTCCAGACGGGTGCCTATGACGACGGCGCGGTCTCGGTCGGTCCCAACAATCTGACCGTGAATGTCGAGGCGGGAGTTTCGGGCTTCAGCCTGCAACTGGCCGCTGCCAACACCATCACGCTGGCCGGGGCGGGCGACCTCGACGTGGTGGGGAACGCGAACGCCAACACCATCACCGGCAATGCCGGGAAGAACGTGGTGACTCCCGGTGGGGGGGCCGATACGGTCAATCTGGGGGATGGCGATGATACGCTGCTCTATGGCAGTGCCGCGGAGGCGACGGGCGACACCGTCGACGGCGGGAGCGGAGCGAACCAGATTCTGTTCACCAGCACCACGGCCAATGACAACCTGGTGATCGGTGCGTCGGTGACGAACTTCGGCACCGCCAAGATCGCCGATGCCGCCGGCAGTACCGCGGGCACTACCAACGCCAGCATTGACGCCTCGGCCCAGACTGGGCCGTTCGCCCTGACCGGGAATGATGGCGACAACTCGCTGAAGGGGGGCGCCGGCAACGACACCATCACCGCGAACGGCGGGGATGACACGCTGACGGGTGGCTTGGGAGACGACAGCCTGGTGGGTGGGACGGGGAATGACACGGCCGTCATTGCGGGGAATTTCGCCCTGTCGCGGATCACGTCGGCGGCCGGCCAGTTGGTCGTGACCGGCGCAGATGGCAGCGACACGGTGGTGTCGGTCGAACGACTTCAGTTTGCCGACAAGGGGGTCGTGTTGGTCGGCTTCCCGGGAACGTTGACGTCGATCCAGGCGGGAATTAACGCGGCGATTGCCGGAGATTTTGTGATCGTCGCGGCGGGAACCTACAGTGAATTTCTGACGATCAACAAGTCGATTACCCTGCAGGGGCCGAATGTTGGTAAGGCGGGCAATGCGGGTGATCGGGTGGCGGAGGCGACCGTGCAGTTCCCCGCTGCTGCGCCCAACGCCACATCGCTGGTTGTGGTCACCACCGATGTCAACAATGTGACGATTGATGGCTTGAATTTTGCCTGCCAAGACTCCAATTTGCCGAATTATAACTATCTGATTAAAACCACCAAAGCCAACAATCTCACGATCAAAAACAATCGGTTTTACAGTTCCGAGATCGCCATCTACGTGCTGACGGACAACAGCCAGGCGACCTATCGCGATGGGCTGTTGATTGAGCGGAACTACATCGACTGCGGTCCCAATGTGAACAGCAGTTACAACCGCGGGATGTACATCCAGGCCACAGCGGGAACCATCCAGGACAATGTGGTGGGCAACGCGAACATTGGCATCCAGTACATGCCGTATCGGCACACTCAGCCTGGGTTGATTCAGAGAAATACGGTTTCGGCCGGTTCGATTGGGCTATACCACAACTACCAGAACAAGAACGCGGGTCCGGTGACCTGGACGCAGAATGTTGTCACGATCGCCCCCAATGATCGAGCGGGGGTTCGCGATCAGATTGCCGCTGACGATAAGTGGACTGGCCCGGTGCCGTTCCGCGGCATTCAGGTGATTACATTTGGAAGTGAGGGGACTGGTACCGCCCCAGAGGTGACCTTCACCAACAACTCGGTAGATTCGACGCTGCAGTCGGGAGTCACGTACAACTCGACCGTTCTGAGAGCGGTGTATTTCGGGGGCAATACTGCGTACGGCAACGGCGTTGCCACGTTGTCCAACAACAGCTTCACGGGTTGGACTGAAGCGGTCAACAATGAGTACTCAGGCACCTTCAATCTGGGCGGTAACTGGTGGGGAACCACGTCGGATACCACGGTCAACGCCGCCATCACAAATAGCGGCGGTGGTGGAATTGACTTCACGCCGATGTTGGGTCTGGGGACTGACATCTCTGCATCGACGATTGGGTTCCAGCCCAACCTGTCGAGCGTCTATGCC
>CAIOTJ010000363.1 GCA_903861195.1 uncultured Planctomycetaceae bacterium
CCGAACGTGTCGTAGCGGACGTGGTTGACGACGGTGGTGCTGCCGGTGGCGGCGTTGTATTGCACCAGGTCGCGGATGGTGCCGAGGTTGTCGCCGAGGCTCCAGGTGACGGTCCCGGCGGTGCCGGTGGTGGTGGCGCTGAGCTGCTCGTCGGCCAGGATCTCGTCGGTCGCCGGGCCGTAGAGGTAGCGGTTGGTGAGGGTGTTGGTCGAGCCGGAGAACGCCAGGATCAGGTCTTCGCCGTCGTAGACGAACTGCTGCGTCGTCTCGACGACTCCGTTGCCGTCTGCATCGAATTTTCGGGCGATTCGCCGATCGAACAGGTCGTAGGTGTACTCAGCCTCAGCGAGTTTTGTCCCCGCGCCCGAGTACGTGGTGACTTCGGTCAGCCGGTTACAGTGGTCCCACGCAAGGACCTGGTATTGGCCGGTCGCCCGATCCGTGCGCCGGGTCCGGTTGCCTTCGGCATCGTATTGATAGTCGTATTTGTCATGCGCCAGCAGGCGGTTGTTGGCGCCAGTCGACGTGCCGGTGTTGGTGCGATTGCCGTTGCTGTCGTACTGGTAGTTCTCGTCGACTTGGCCGGTATGCGTGGCGGCCGTGACCTGGCGCGACTGGTCATATTGCAAGGTGCTGGTGCCGTCGACGGAGGTGTGACCCACCGGTCGCCCGAGAGGGCCGTAGGTCCACGTGTACCGGTTGATCTTGGCCCCGGTGCTACTTTGAACGTGCTTCCATTCGGTGAGCCGGCCGGCGGGATCGTACTGGACGGTAGTCGTGGCCACGATCTGGGTTCCCGCCAGGTTGGAGTTGCAATCGATTCGCTTGGGAGTCACCAACCGAGTGGGTCCCTGTTGCTGCTGGGTGATCTGTGTGACTTCGCCGCGGGCGGTGTAGCCCAAGAATCTGCAGAAACCGAGATGGTAAATCCCAGCCCCTGGACCTTAAGCTTGAGATGAATGAAGGCTGGCTGAAACTGGTGGCACACTTCCACACCAAACTCGGCGGCCTGCGGCGGGCAATTGGGCGACCAGCGGCCCGGTAAGCCGAAGCGACCAATCACGGGCAACGCTGGATCCGGAGAGTCGCCCTCAGACTTGAAATCGTCTGTATCGCAACGGAAGATCGTCCGGCCGAGGCGACCTTGAGGCGTTGAGCGAGCGGAGGAATTTCCTCGAGGATCGCCATACGGATTAGGTATCAGAGACGATCCACGGCGAATTGCTAAACACCGTGCAAACAGCCCCGGGCTAGCAGCCGCTGGATTGCGATGCGGTGCATGCCTGCGCTAAACGGTGAAAATGGCGTGCACATGATGAGCGGAAGGGACACGAATGGCGGGACCTACACGCAAAGGGTGACCCGGAATTGCCACGGGTCGCCTCGGCTTTCCAACTCGGCGCTGAAATGATTCCGTTTCCTGCTGAGCCAGCATTACAAATTGTATTCTGGACGCGCTATTTCCAGTCAATATCAATTTGCGGATCAAACCATACATCCTCATGACCCGGCGCAATTTGAAACCTCCATTTCGGTGGCAACATGAGGAACGGAACCACAAAAGGACACCAATCTCGCAAATGTTCAACGTGAAGCGGAACGAAATACTCCGAGGCGTCAGAGTACTCTCCAGCCCAGATAAACCATCCCGAATCCTCACCCACCGGCGCAATTCTGACTCCATTGATAGGGAGAACGCCATCTCGAACGTTTAGCGAAATGCCAACTTTCAGATCGTTTCCACAGGCCACAGAGTGTGCTCCGTATTTATCGCAGATTCTTTGCTGTAGATGCCTAGTCTGTTCACACATCTGATCACCACCCAAAGAGTTGCTTCATTCGTTTCGAGAACGCAGACAAGAACCCTCCCTGCCTTGCGGAGCAATCAGGACAATGGGACTGAACTGCTTCTAGCGTGGATTGTTTAGCGACGTCAATCCTACCATCTCGATAATAATCAACGCAGAGAGGCTCTATATGGTCGGCAACTTGTTTCGGAGTTAATTTACCGCATTCCACGCAGGGTTTTCCCTGGACAAACGCTCGTTGTGCAGCGGTAGGACCGGCTGTGGTAGGCCGGCTGTATGGCTGCGACACAGTCGGACTTGGGACAAAGTCCTTTCCTGGAACGTTGGAGACCGGATTCTTGCCTAAGGCTCCGTTTGGCGCAGCTCTCTTTGGTGTGGGTCCTAGGTTGCTGACCGGATGCAATGCGATTAGATCCTTCGGTTCTCCAGCCACCGCCTTTCCGCCGGATGGGATAGATGGTAGCCCACGCGTGATCGGCTTGGGCTGTGGGCCCATCATGACGATTAACTCACCGCTGGCAACCGCCGCCTCAGCAATCGGCTGCATTTCCTGTGATGTAGCGTATTTGAATCCTGCAGTTGGTAAATCCCCAACGGCATGCACATTTTCCGCCGCGGTCTCACCCGCGTTGGCAGTGCGTCTCTGATTCAGCTTGAACCATTGATCCCAATCCTGCGCAGTCCAGCGAGCCACTTGTTCGGGGTAATCCAACACGACATTGATCAGGTCTGTTTCGACAACGTAATAGATCAAAGTTGTTGTTTGATCGACAGCAACTCTGCGTTCGACCATTCCTTTCCCGTCCCTCGGGCGAGCTGCGACCATGATCTTTTTGTCGAAACCCCACGGAACAGGTACAACCAAATCCAGGAATGTTCCTCGTGAAGTGTGATAGCCGACCAGAGTCGGTGGATCCGTTGGTTCCATTCCACTCGGATCCACCCACAGTGTCGCCCCATTCCCCACATACCGGCTGAGGTTGACATCGCCGGCGGCGAAGCCGATTGGGTCTTCGCTGAGGAACCGGCCGGCGCGGGGGTCGTGCCAGCGGGCGCGGTAGAAGTAGAGGCCGGTGGCGGGGTCCCATTCCCGGCCGGTATAGGCGAACCAGGGCTGGAACTGGCTGTTCGTCTGGCTGACGATCTGGCCGAAGGTGTCGTAGCGGACGTGGTTGACGACCGTGGTGGTGCCGGTGGCGGCGTTGTATTGCACCAGATCGCGGATGGTGCCGAGGTTGTCGCCGAGGCTCCAGGTGACGGTTCCAGCGGTGCCTGTGGCGATCCTTTCGTCGGCCAGGATCTCGTCGGTCGCCGGGCCGTAGAGGTAGCGGTTGGTGAGGACGTTGGTTGAGCCCGAGAACGCGAGGATCAGGTCTTCGCCGTCGTAGACGAACCGTTGCG
>CAIOTJ010000364.1 GCA_903861195.1 uncultured Planctomycetaceae bacterium
ATTTCTGTTGCGGTTGGTGGCATCGGAGTGGGCACAGTATGGGCGACCCGATCTGGGACCGCAGGTCGCGGTCCTCATGTCCCGCTGCGCGGCCCTGCCCAACCGCGAGCATCCCGCCGTGGCGGCGTTGTTGCGGCAAGAGGCGGATCTCAACCGTCTCGAAGGGAACCACCTGTGGTTCTTGGGGGGTGAGTTCCATCAAACGAATACCGAGGCGCGGGTGCGGCTTCTGGAGCAGGCCCTCGAGAAGGGGAGTGAACTGGCCTGGATGGCACCGCTGCGTGAGAACCTGACGTACGTGCTGACCCAGTCTCCCTGGATTGAGAGCGCCCCCACCATCGCCCGCGCGGTGGCCAAGCTGCGCGATGACAGCGACCAACTGCGACGATTGCTCGAGCGGGGCGAGACCAAGCCGGTCGGCGCACAGCTCATCGAGTTTCACCGGCGTCTGGCCGAGGCCACGCGCCACAACACCGATGCCCGACCGGTGCACGACCAGCGCCGGGCGCTGGAGACCGTGCTGTCGCGGCTCCCCCCGCGCCTCGCCCAAACGCCCGAGCGGGAGACGCTCCAGGAACGGCAGGGGGTGGCCGAGCGGGCTTGGACGGCCGGCGACTGGACCGTGGCGCTGCAGTTGTTCGGAAAACTGCATCAGGACCTCGATCACTGGCTGCTGCGCGAATTGACCTTCGAGGAACAGCAAGCGGTGCGCGAGGCGTCGATCGCCGCGCAGGAGAAAGTGCAGCAAGAGCTGGTGCAGGCGCGGGAACAGAGCTGTCAACTGGAAGACCGGGTGTTGAGCCTCAAAGGACAAATTCAGGAACTGACCGCCGCCGGTCTGGAGAAGCAGCGCGAGCTGGAGCAGCGCCTGATGCAGGCCGAGACCGCGCGCCGAGAAATGGATCGCAGCGACACATCGCAGCGCGAGGAACTCACCCGGCTGCGGGCCGACTTGAAGTCGGCGCAAGAGACGTTGCAGGCTGAGGCACGACGGCTGGAGGTGGCGAACCGCAGTCTGGCGGAATGGAAACGACATGCGGCCGAGAGTGACCGGCTGCTGCAAGAGTTGAACAGCCAAAAGGGTGCCGAGCCCCCGGCCGGGCAGGCCTCTCCCGGCGAACCGCCGGCGATGGTGCAGGAAGGGACCGTGGCGGGCGAACGGCTGGTGCTGCCGTGGGGCCAGGTTCCGTTGGCCTTTCGCTGGTGTCCCCCCGGGGAGTTTCGGATGGGGAGCCCGGCGACCGAACCGGGACGCGAGAGCAACGAAGAGCAGGTGGATGTCACGCTGACCAGCGGGTTCTGGATGCTGGAAACCGAGGTGACGCAATTGTTGTGGGTGGCCGTGATGGGGCAGGAACGGCAACCGAACTGGGAAGAGCAACACGGACTGGGGGACGCGTATCCCGCCTACCGGATCCCCTGGGACGAGGTGCAGCAGTTTTGTGTTCGGCTGACGGAGAGCCTGCGCGAGCAGGGGCGGTTGCCGCGCGGATGGCGGTTCGAGTTGCCCACCGAGGCACAGTGGGAGTATGCGTGTCGGGCGGGGGGGACCGGGCGCTTCTGTTTCGGCGACAACGAAGAGGATCTGCAGCGGTTTGCGTGGTATGCCGACAACGCGGGGGGGACCAATCACCCCGTGGCCACACGCGAGCCGAACCACTGGGGTCTGTACGACCTGCATGGTTCAGTCTGGGAGTGGACGCAGGAGAGTTACAACAAACAGCTGGCGGGGGGGATCGATCCCCGAGGGGCGATCGAGGGGAGCAGCCGGTCGCGGCGGGGGGGAAGCTGGATCAACAGTTTGGCTTCGTGCCGTTCCGCCACGCGCAGCGGTTTCGCTCCCCGCTGGAGCGACTACCTCGGGTTTCGTCCGTGCCTGGTGGCGGCCCCCGAGTTGGATGCCGCCGAGTCCAACACGGCCGATTCGAACGCTGTCGAGTTGACCACCCCCGAGCCGACCGCAGCGAAGTCATCTGGCGCCAGTTCGAGCGCAGCCGGTTCGAGCGCAGCCAGTTCGACCGCAGCCGAGGCGACCCGACCGCCGGCACCGGTCTCCACCGCGCCGGTTCCCGACTCGCCGCGGCAAGACACGACCGCCCCAGCGGGCCCCGACGCCGCGCACATGCCGAGTGCGTCCAGGCCACCCGTGCCGAACGAGATCGCGCTGATCCCCATCGGGCCACTGCCACCCGGTTCCAACCTGCAAATCACGTCGCCTGAGTTGCAGCCACGGCCTCCCCTCACGGCGATTGTCCCCGCGCCGGGATCGCCGAGCGAGGCGAGGCCGGGGGCCAGTTTCCCAGCACGGCACCCAACGCCAGCGCTCGACGCGGTGAATCACCCGCCCGTGACCAACCCGGCGGGGTGGGGCGCACTCTTACGCCGCAATCTGGACGACATCAACCATCGTCTGGAAACACATCAGTCGTCCGTTCAGGTGGTCGTGTACAGTGTGATCGGCTTGATGTTGGTCGTGGCATTGCTCGACCAGTCGTGGATCGTCGCGGATCAATCGGGACTCACGCGAGTGAAAATCCTGGGTCGCAAGGTTCGACTGTTGAAGTGGAAAGACGTCCGCTCGTGGCGTGTCGAGTCGTTTGAGTCCAGCCGTCGCTCGGAGTATGGGGAGGTGCTCTGGAAGCTGCGCCTGGTGGTCGAGTTGAAGAACGCACCGCCGCTGGTGGTTCCAGAGGCGTGGTTTGCCTCGGTCGTCAAGGAACTGCGGTTGGCTGTTCCCGAACTCCACGCCTCCTACGCTCCCCCCCGCGGGCGAGAACCGGAACGGATG
>CAIOTJ010000365.1 GCA_903861195.1 uncultured Planctomycetaceae bacterium
CGGCAATCGGTCTTCAGCAGCAGCTGTTCCAGCCGGTCGAGTTCGTGCCGGGTGATGTCGGGAATGGGCATTCCTCCCCGTTGCCGAAAGGTCGCTTCCTTCCCCCAGTGCAGATCGGCGACGAACAGAGTCTGTTCAGCGGGCCACCAGACGGCCCGGCCGGGCAGCAGACGCAGATCGATTCCCGCGAGGGTCAATGGAAAACCGGTCCCATTCATCGGGACGCCTCAGCAACGTCCCCCGCCGAGCGCTCCAGTTGAGACTGCAGTCGACGGATCCGTTCTCCCAGCTTTTCACTGGTCAACCGTTCGCGCAGCCGATCGACCAGCAGCGGAAAGCAGAGGGGGGAAAACCGGGGGAGATCGCGGATCACCACCCGGCAGGTTCTCAGCCGGGCAAGGGTGTCCAGCAACCGCGATTTCTGGAGCTGCCGTTCGAGCACTTCCTCACGGGCCTGCAGCAGCAGGCGGTTCGCCGGGTCATAGTTTGTGAACACATCGTACAGCAGCCCGGTCGACGCCTGGACCTGCCGGGCCGATTTACGGTCGTGGGGATATCCACTGAAGACCAGTCCCGCGATCTGGGCCACCTCGCGGAATTGCCGTTTGCCCATCTCGGTGCTGTTCAGGCACTGCAGAATATCGGCCGTCACCTGCTCGGCGGCCAACAGTTGATCGACCAGCCCGGGAATCCAGTGGGGCTCGGCACTCAGCAGCAGTTCAAACCCGTAGTCGTTGACCGCCATGCTGCACGACAGCGGTTGTTGGCGCGACAGGCGGCAGGCGAAGAGCGCGGCCAGCCCCTCGTGCACCAGTCGGCCGGCGAAGGGGTAACAGAACAGGTGCCAGCCTTCGCGGGAATGAATCCGTTCGATGAGGAATTCCCCGGGTTGGGGCAGGTGCGACCAGCGGCACTGCAGCTCGATCAACGGGCGGGCACGACGCAATTCGGGACTGTCGAACTGACCTCGGGCGGCCCGGGCCAACTGCCGCAGCACGGCAGCCGAGAGTTCGGTCGACAGTGGCAGCCGGCCCCCCATCCAGCGGGGGACCCCCACACTGCCCGACTTGGCCGACTTGCGGACCCACGCCCGGTTGTCCTGCACACGGACCAGCTCGACCCGCCGGCCGGCGAAAATAAATTCATCGCCCGGTTTGAGCCGGGCGATGAACGATTCTTCCACCGTCCCCAACCGGGCTCCCCGGACAAACTGCACCGTGAGGGCCGCCTCGCCGACAATCGTTCCCACCGACAACCGATGCTGGCGGGCGAGCCGCGGGTCAGTTAGCTCGTAGCGTCCCTCGGCCGTTCGCCGCACACGGTGATAATCGGGATACGCCCGCAACGACTCGCCTCCCGTGGTCACAAAATCGAGCACCCATTCGAAGTCGTCCCGGTCGAGGTGGCGGTAGCTGTAGGTGGTGCGGATTTCGGCGAACAGGGCGTCGGCCTCGAACCCTCCCGCCAGGGCCATGCTGACCACATGCTGGGTGAGCAGATCCAGCGGGGCGGCCACTTCCCCCCGGCATTCGAGCTCGTCCTGGACGCTGGCCTCGCGGGCCGCGGCCGCCTCAACCAGTTCCCAGGCGTGGGTGGGGACACAGGTGATCCGGCTGGGGCGGCCCGGGGCGTGGCCGCTGCGCCCGGCCCGCTGCAGCAAGCGGGCGATTCCCTTGGGGCTTCCCACCTGGAACACCCGCTCCACCGGGGCAAAATCGACCCCCAGGTCGAGAGTCGACGTGCAGACCACGCATTTGAGCTGGCCACTGCGCAGCCCCTGCTCGACCCAGGCACGGGTCTCTCGTTCGAGCGAGCCATGATGCAGGGCGATCCAACCCGCCCAGTCGGGCCGGGCGGTCAACAGCGCCTGGTACCACTGCTCGGTCTGCGACCGGGTGTTGGTGAAGATGAGCGAGGTCTGGGCGCCGTCGACTTCGGCCACCACTTCGGGAAGCAGTTTCAACCCCAGGTGACCCGCCCAGGGAAACCGTTCGACGTTCTCGGGCAGAATGCTGTCGATGGTGACCGACCGCCGCGCGAGTCCCGCGATGATCCGCCCCCGGGGAGCAGCCGGGGACGCCGAACCGCCCGCTTCGGTCATGGCCACGTCGTCGGGCGGCGCTCCCAGCAGCGTCTGCAGAGCCAGAGGAAGATTGCCCAGCGTGGCGGAGAGGCCCCAGACCCGCAAGGGAGGAACGAATCTCCGCAGCCGGGCGAGCGCCAGCTCGGTCTGTACGCCCCGCTTTGAGCCCAACAGTTCGTGCCACTCATCAACAATGACGCAGCGCAGATCTTCGACCAGGGCCGCGGCGTCGGGACGGGTGAGCAGCAGGGTGAGGCTCTCGGGGGTGGTGACCAGCACCGTCGGCAGCCGCGCGCGCTGTTTCTGGCGGACACTCGCCGAAGTGTCGGAAGTGCGCGACTCCACCAGCCAGGGGAGTCCCAGGCGGTCGAGGGGCTCTTGCAGGGCCTGCAGAGTGTCGGCCGCCAGGGCTCGCAGCGGGGTGATCCACACCACCCGCAATCCGGGAACCGCCATCCGACTCTGCCGCCGAACCCGCTCGACGACGGCTTCCCCCACAGGTTCCCGGGGGCGCTCTGCCAAGGCTTCCAGCACCGGTCCCAGCCACGCCCCCCAGGTCTTCCCCATGCCGGTGCCGGCGTGGATCAACCCACTCTCCCCCGCGAGATAGCTGCGCCACGCCTCCTGCTGGAAGTCGAACGGTTGCCAACCCCGCTGGGCGAACAGCTCGCTCACCCGCTGCCAGGCCCCCTCCGGCCCCAGCGGTCCCGTCTCAGCTCGCGGTTTCGCCCGCCCCCTCCGTGTGGCCCGGATCATCGCGACACTCCCGCCAACAGTTGCCGCAGACTCTGCAGAGAATCGGCCTGATCAGCCCGCTTGTCACGCCGCCATCGCAGCATGCGGGGGAATCGCACCGCGACACCCGATTTGTGGCGGGGAGACGGCTGGATCCCCTCAAACGCCAGTTCGAACACCAGTTCGGGAGTCACCGAGCGAACCGGGCCGAAGGTTTCCCGGGTGTGCTCGCGGATAAAGCGATCGACCTCTCGGATCTCGGCATCCGACAGCCCCGAGTACGCCTTGGCGAACGGGACGAGGTGCCCCTCATTCCAGACCGCGAAGGTGTAATCGGTGAACAGACTGGCCCGGCGGCCGTGCCCTTTCTGGGCATAAATCAGCACGGCATCGCAGGTCATGGGCTGCACCTTCCACTTCCACCACAACCCGGTCGGCCGCCCCACGCCGTATTCCCCCGCAGCCCGCTTGAGCATCAGTCCTTCCACACCGCGGGAGCGGCAGTCGGCCTGCGCGGCGGCGCACTCGGACCATGTGGCGGGGCGCAGCTGGTCGGCCAACCGCAGCCCGGGCCAGTCGCTTGTCGGGAAGAACAACTCCTCCAACAGGCGGCGCCGCTCGCGCAGGGGCCGACTTCGCAGATCGACCCCCTGCCACTCCAGCAGATCAAAAACGACATACCGGACGGGAACCTCGGCCAGCAGTTTCTTGCCCACCGTCTTGCGGTTGATCCGCTTCTGCAATGCGGCGAAAGGCATCACCCCCGCCTCGTTCCAGCCGAGAACTTCACCATCCAGAACGGTCCCCACCGGCAGCGCGTGTGCTGTCGCCCGCAGTTCCGGAAACCGCTCGAGCATCGGCTCCTCGCCGCGCGACCACAACACCGGCGGTCCATCGCGGCGGATCAGCTGCGCGCGAATGCCATCCCACTTCGACTCGATGACCCAATCGGAGATTGGTCCCAGTGTCTCGACCGGCTCAGCCAGGGCGTGGGCCAGGCAGAAGGGATAGGGCCGCCCGGGATCATCATCCACCGTGTCGGCCGAGAGCAAACGTTCGAAAAACCCCGGGGTTGGTTCCCAGGTTCCCATCAGACGCTGGGCGATGATGTTGGTGGGAACACCCGCCACTTCAGCCAGCGCCCGCATCACCAGCCCCTGCGAGACTCCCACCCGCAGTCCCCCGGTCACCAGTTTGTTGAAGACGAACCGCTCGCGCGAGTCGAGGTCGGCCCAAGCGGCCGAGATGGTCGCCTCGCGCTCGGCAGGGGTCTGGCGGGCCAGCGGCTCGATGCGGGTGGTGACCCATTCAGCCAGGGTTCCCGTGGATCCGCGCGGACCGTCCGGAAGCAGCAGGGCCATCGTCTCGGCCAGATCTCCAACCGAGCCATAACACTCGGTGAACAGCCAGTCGTCGAGCTGCGCGATGCGGCAACAGCACTCCTGGAGAAACCGCACCGGAACCAGCCGTTTCAGCCGGCGGCCGGACAAAAACCAGACTCCCCAGGCGCCACTGGCCGGATCGCACTCGCGAAAGTAACGAACCAGGGCCGCCACCTTGCGGGCGGTCTTGGTGGTTCCATCCAACTGAGAATACAGATCGGCGAACAGCTTCATGGCACCCCTCCCGCCGGCTCTGAGGTCGTCGGCTCTGGGGCCGCCGACTCCGCAACAAGGGGCTCAGTTGGGTTCCCGGACGAGGGTTCGGGCGACTCCTGCTCGCCGTCATCCCCTTCGCCGACAAACTCGGTGTGGAGGCTGTCGGCCTCGTATCCCCGGTCACGCAGATGGCGCACCAGCACGGCGGTGTGACCATGTGTCGCCAGCACCCGCTGGCAGCCGGTGGCCTCGATCGCCGCGAGCAGACCGGGCCAGTCGGCATGATCCGACAGGACCAGCCCCCGGTCGACCCCTCGTCGACGGCGTGTCCCCCGCACGAGCATCCAGCCCGAGGCGAACGCTGTTTCACATGGCTGGAACCGCCGTAACCAGGGGGTTCCCTGTGCCGAGGGGGGAGCGATCACCAGAACGCCCCCCCGTGCCAATTCCTCTCGGGTCAAATCGGTGACGCGCCGCGTCGGGGGAAGTTCGATCCCTCCCGTGCGATATTCTGCATTCACCCGCTCGACGGCTCCATGGCAGACAATGGGGCCCAGCGTGGGGTCGGCGGCGGCCAGCAGCCGTTGCGATTTCCCCAGGGCATACGCGAACACTACGGTGTGGCGTCCCGCGTCCCGATTGCCCCGCCACCAGGTGTTCAACTCGTCGGCCACCCGGGCTTGCGGAGCCCAGCGGTAAATGGGGAGACCAAACGTGCATTCGGTAATGAAGGTCTGACAGCGGACCGGTTCAAACGGTTGGCAGGTGGGATCGGGAGAGAGCTTGTAGTCGCCCGAGACCACCCACACCTCACCCCGCCATTCCACCCGCACCTGCGCAGAACCGAGAATGTGACCGGCCGGATGGAGAGAGACCCGCACCCCGTGGTGAGCGACTGGCTGTCCGTAAGGGACCGCGTCGATCACAGCGCCAGGCAACATTCGGGTGCGCAGCACATCAACCCCATCCGGGGCGCAGAGCATTTGCGCGTGCCCGCGTCGGGCATGGTCGGAATGGGCATGGGTGATGACCGCCCTGTCGACCGGTCGCCAGGGATCAATGAAGAAATCCCCAGCCTCACAGTACAAGCCGCGATCTGTCACCTGCAGCAGGGGACCGTTCATCTGGCGAAACTATAGGCCTCGCGGGAAGGGATCGGCCGGAGGCGGATTGGAGCGGATCGAGGACGCTGGCGTCACACTTCGACACCCGCCGCTTCAGGCTGACGCGAGTCGGCCGCGACGCCACCCGAGGGCCAAGCCAATCCCCAGCAGATCGGCGACCAGGTCTCCCACGTCGAAACTCCGTCCAGGAATCCACCACTGCGAGACCTCCTCGCCGACCACCAGCAGGGTAACCACGAGCGGCGTCACACGCAGCCAGCCGCACGGACGGCGCAGGGGCCGACTGGGAAAGGCCCGATCGGCCAACCCGCACAGTCCCCCCATCGCCAGCGCGTGGACCAGTTTGTCCCCCAGAGGCAGGGCATGGACCCACTTCGAGATTGAAGTCAGCCCCCCCAGATCGGCCGCGGCAGTGATTCCCCCGACCACAAGGGCCGCTGCAGCGAATTGCCAGACGGCTCCGCTGCTCAACCCGCGCGGCACGACTGCTGCAGATTGGGGTGTCGGCTTGTCAACGGCCAATCTCAGCTCCACAGTGCGTCAACGCCATCGTGGCAGTCACGTCGGATTGGAAGTGGCTGTCCCCCATCGCCCGCCAGGCTTCCTGTTTCCAAAGGATGACCAATGTGCCGGGTCGTGTCGAGAGAACCACGGCGCGGGACCCCCACAGGTGACCGGCCGCAGGCCCCCGACTCAAACGGGATTCCTTACGACAGGCAAAAAAAACGGGCGTGATCCTTGCGGATCACGCCCGTCTCGTTCACTCACTCCGCGACGGATCGACCGTTTCAGCGGATCTCACGACCGGGAAACTTGGCGGGCCAATCGTCTTCGGTCAGCCAGACCAGCGACGTGGCCGTCGGGGACAGACCGTCTGTCCCCTTGGGCTGCCGGACCGACAGTTCCGCCGTGTTGGTCGCCGCGACATCGACTTTCGCCATTCGAAAATCGGTATCACTGGTCACGAGGCTCTGGTGATAAGCGGGCCGGAATCCCTCGGGAATCCGCCCGAGAATGCCATTGATGGCCGATTTGCCACGCAGGCCCTCGAGCGACAATTCCACTGTTCGCCCAACCCGCCGCAGGATGGCCGAGTCGAGCCTGGAATCGCCGGGCAATTTCAGCAGGGTGGTGATGTCTCGGGCACCACTCGCACGCAGGTCGTGCGACACTCCCGCAGGACCCGGAGGACCCGCAGGACCAACGGGGCCCACGAGACCAGACTTCCCGTCGACACCGTTGCGGCCATCTTTGCCAGCCAGGCCTGCGGGGCCCTGCTTGCCATCGACGCCGTTCTTCCCGTCTTTACCCGCCGGGCCCATCGGACCGACCGCGCCGGCCTTCCCGTCGAGGCCATTGCGGCCGTCTTTGCCAGCCGGGCCCACCGGGCCCTGCTTGCCATCGACGCCGTTCTTCCCATCCATGCCGGGGGCACCCGCCAAGCCTGCCGGGCCAGCCTTCCCGTCGAGCCCGTTCTTCCCCTCCTTGCCGGCCGGGCCCATCGGACCAACCGCGCCGGCCTTTCCGTCGAGTCCATTGCGGCCG
>CAIOTJ010000366.1 GCA_903861195.1 uncultured Planctomycetaceae bacterium
CTGATCCGGTCGTTCCACCCCTGGTGCCAGCCAAACCCCGCCAGCTCGGCCGGCCCCTCGCTCCCGGGGACCAGCTCGGCCACCTTCGCCAGCGCCACTTGCACCCGCGACACCGTTTCGCGGTAGTACTTCCCCACCTGCTCGGGGCGGGCCGCCAGGTCGGCATCCCCCTTCTCTCCCAGCGAATACGGAATCTTCCCCGCACTCGGCGGCCGGAAATCGACCGCCAGACTCTTCCCGCCCCAGGCGCATTTCACCAGCAACACCGGATCAGAGAGGGTGTCCCCGACCATCCAGCCAAACCCCAGCTCGGGACCAATCCGGTCCGGCTGTGCTCCATATCCCACCGTCAACGCCCCCCGCCGGTCGAGATACGAGATCCAGACATCGTCGCGGGTTCGCCAGCGTCCCTCTTCATCGACCAACTGCTGAAATCGTGGGGCTGTCGCGGGGTCTTTCACCAGGAATTCCAGCGACCCATGCCCGCCATTCCGTTTGGGGTCCGCGGGAACAAACCCCGTCCCCTCCATGTTCGACTGACCGGCCAGCACAAACACCCGCACCTTCCGCGGGAGCGCGGCCCATGTCGGGGCAGTCATCAACAACACCATCCCCAGGGCCGCACCCAGGGTCATCACCCGCCACCAGCCATTCGCGTGCATGGGTCACTTCGCAGTTTGTGAAGAGGCAAAACTGGCGGGGGTCAGCTTCAGGGCGTTCCACGCCTCGTCGGTCAGGGCTCCCGTCGGATGCGGCTGATACTCCCCCACGTAGTCGACGTTGGTCTTCGCCGGGATCTCGGCTTCGTGACCCGTCAACGACAGCATCGCATTCACCATCAGCCGCCGCAGGTCTTCGCTCTGCCAGTCGAGGCTGGCTCCTGCCGTCGTGGTGAACGATCGCCCCTGTTTCCCCGAGGGGGCGGTGTAGGTGCGGAACCAGGCGAACGGCATGCGGACCCCCTTCCGTTCGTCGGTCACCGGAGGATCCGTCGGCTTCAACCCCGACAGCACCT
Source organism: uncultured Planctomycetaceae bacterium (assembly GCA_903861195.1). Classification (GTDB taxonomy): domain Bacteria; phylum Planctomycetota; class Planctomycetia; order Planctomycetales; family Planctomycetaceae; genus UBA10511. Next base: position 1,016 of record CAIOTJ010000366.1, read on the forward strand.
CCCCATGGAACAACACCCGGTCTTCCTTCGTCAGCCGTTCGACCGAGTTCACATCGGTGGGACAGAAAATGGTCTCCCCCACCCCGCGCAGCACCGGGTGCCCGCGCTCGGCCGGGTTCACATGCGCCCGCGTCGCCTCTTGCTGGAACTTTCCATAATGGGCGATCCAGGTGTCTCCCAGGATCTGCTGGCCGAACCCGCCGGGCCACTCGGTGCTGTGCCAGTCCCAGCTCTTGAACCGGCTGGTGCTGTCGGGTGAGTAGCGGAAGGCGTGCGTGGCGTTGCGGATCCCCAGCACCGGCTTCCCGGCGTTCACGTAATCGACAATGTGCTGCATGTCGGCATCGGGCAGTTCCCGCAGCCGGAGGAAGACCACCATCAGATCAGCCGTCTGCAGCGCCGCCAGCCCGGGCAGGCTGCGGTTGCGGTTGGGGTTGATGTAGCCGGTCTCGGGATCGATCGCGAACAGCACCGTGCAGCGGTAGCCATGCCGGTGCGAGAGAATCTTCGCGAACTGGCTCATTCCCTCTTCCGACCGGTAGTACTCTTCCCCGGTCACGAAGACGATGTGCTGGCCTTTGCCCAATCCTTCACCGCCGGGAAAGACCATGCCAGGCTCGGCGGCCTGCACCGCTCCCACCAGCAGCGACCCCACCAGCAGCAGCGACCGAGCGACCCACCCCGGCACACCGCGGTGCGCCACGGCCGACATGCGGGCTGGCAGGAACAAGGTGGGGACTCGTAGGAGCGGATTGGAGTTGGCAAACATTACATTCCCCGGGCAACAGGGTGGCAGCACTACGGAACCAGAGACACGGTCAGGGGGTTGCTCGCAGAGATCACTCCCGGACGGTAACCGTCACTTCCTCGATCGCGGCATGCCCCGATTTCTGGAACGGACGGGGCATGGGCTGGGCGTGACCCTGGGGGTCGACCGTGCGGCAGCGCAGAGTGTACTTGCCGGGGGGGAGACCGTCCCAGAGGATCGCCCAGTGCACCTTGGTCAGCGGCTGGGGCCACGCTTGCGGTTCCCCGTCGGCGGTGAACCCCGCGGCCGATTTCAGCAAATCCCGCGTCTCGGGGGCCAGCGTCTCCGCCAGCGGCAAGATCGCCGCGTCGCGCCACGGGGACTTCAGGAAGTACTGATCTTCCGTGGGCCACTCTTCGTTGGCCGGTTGCAGCCAGACCTGCACCTTCGTCAGCCCCGAGGTTCCCACCTGGGCATACCCGGTGATGGCCAGCGGGGTCCCGGCGGCCACGTCGGTGGGGGCATTCAGCGTCGCGGCGAAGGTCTTCAGCGTGCTGTCGACGTCGTTGTTCCCCTGGGCGTAGGTGTCGTTCGCATGGAACAGGTTCGACAGCAGAATCGTGTTCAGCCACTTGATCGATTTGAACCCGTACGCCTCGGGAACCACCATCCGCACCGGCCCCCCGCGCTGGGGAGACAGCCAGTCGCCATTCAGTTTGTATGCCAGAATGACCGGCGGCAGACCATGCAGGTCCTCCAGCACCCGGTCGACCGGCAGTGAACTCTGGAACTTCTGCTCGGGCTTGTTGTTGTGGAAACCCCAATAAATCACCCGCCGCAGATTCTCTCGCGGCTTGGTCTGCCAGATCACCGAGCGCAGCGGCACCCCCTCCCAGACCCCCATGCCCAAAGGGCAGCCGATGTTGAGGCAGGTCATTACCTTGGGAAAGCGCACCGCCTGCGTCTGGCCCAGTTCCAACAGGCCGGCGAAGTCGAGGGCCGTGCCCGCCTCGAGACTCATAGGCCGGCGCAGCTTCGCGGGATGCTCGGGATCGGGCAGCACCTGCAGCTTCCACGTCTCGCGCGTCAGCCCCGCCTCGGCCAGTTGACCGGCATCCAGCGTGTGGGGAATGGGTGACCCTCGGGAAACATCGCGAAACTCGGCTGCCGGGGTCAGCCACCGCTCGAGTTTCTCGACCGCCTCTTTCAAACGGGCATCCCGCACCGGCGAATTGGCGTCGTCGGCGGCCAGCGAGGCCGACCCATTCCGCAGCGCGGCCACTCCCGCCGCTCCCAGCCCGAGGAAAAACCGCCGGCTCCACTGCAGGTGATCCTGCCAGACTCGGTGCGCACGATTCGACATGACTGCCTCCAGGAACCACGGCCACGGGAGCTCTCCGCAACGCCGAGGTCATAGCGGGTTGCCATCGGGGGAACAACCAGATCGGGTTCTGGGCCCGTCCCCGTCACTTCCATCGCGATCTCGCGCTCCCGAACACACCCCCTGAATCACCCCCCTCGCCCAGGACCCGACACGAGCCATGAGGGGCGAATCGTGGAAGAACATCCCCCGCGATCCCCCCGGCCACGCCAACAAAAACTGGTCACCTGAACACATCCGTCAAGCGGCTCAAATCCAACGGTCCGCCCGATTCGCCAGGATCTCATGCTTTTTGGTCGATGTGTCTGATATATAAGAGAGTCTGCAGGTGCTCATCCCCCCCTGGCCAAGCCCATGCGGCAATCGTTCTGGTCGGGACGGGGTTGTGGGAAGTGTTGCCGGTGGTTTTTTTGGTCGTGTCGACGGAAGTGGAGTCGCGGACATGCTGACGATTCAACACGGGCCGGGTGGAGTCAATTGCCAGGGGTACAGCCGCCGCACGGCACTCAAGGCGGGCTTCCTGGGACTGTCGGGGCTGGGGCTGGCCGACCTGATGCGGCTGCGCGCCCAGGGGGCCGCCCCCAAGAGCAACCGCTCGGTCATCTTGCTGTGGCTCGATGGCGGGCCAAGCCAGCTCGAGACGTACGATCCCAAGCCCGAGGCCCCCTCCGACTACCGGGGCCCGTGGGATGCCATCGCGACGAATGTGCCGGGGATGTTTGTCTCCGAGATTCTCCCCCTGCACGCCCGCCACGCCGACAAGATGGTCTTCGTGCGGTCGGTGCATCACGACAATGGCGACCACTTCGCCGGGGCGCACTGGATGCTCACCGGCAAATTCGGCTCGACCTCGGTGAACCTGCCGCAGAAGTATCCGTCGGTCGGCTCGTATGTCGCGAAGGTGCGGGGGGCGAACCAGCCGGGGATCCCGGCGTATGTTGGCCTGCCCGCCGCCCTAAGCGTCTACCTCTACCCCGGCTACCAGGGGGCCGCGTACCTGGGCGGGGCCTACAACCCGTTTGATGTCAACCGCGAGCAGGCGTACCTGCCGGCGAGCTACAC
>CAIOTJ010000367.1 GCA_903861195.1 uncultured Planctomycetaceae bacterium
CGGGGCCCTGGGGGCCTTCCTCGCCAACCTCGCCTTCAAGGCGGGGGGCATCGCGGGCTTCGGCGTGCTGCCGTTGGCCCTCGCCATCTCCGCCGGGGCCATCCCCCTCATGCTCCTCTGCATCAGCCGCATCCCCGCCCCCGCCCCGGCCGAATCACAGCCGGCAGCTCCCCCAGCCTGCGACGACTGAACCCGCGGCCCCGCGCACGGTTCCCGCCGCTCGACTCCGCGGCGCCAGGCCACACTCTTTTTGCCGGGCGGCCCCCTCAACGGGCTGGTTCGAACGTCACGCGGACGAATCGGGGTTGATAAAGTTCGGCATCGGCCGAGACATCGGGCAGCATCTCAAACGAGTTCGTGGCGTAGCTGACCAGCAGCTCGTGCCGGGTCCCAGGCACACTCCGTCCCTTCGCCGCATAGCAGAAAATCCGGGGATTGCGCTGCGGGTCGGGGCAGGTGTAGAGCGTCTGCGGTTCCGACCACGGACCCGTCAGCGTGCGGGCCGCCCGAATCTGGATGTTCGCGTCGAGCGGTGGAGAATAGATGTAGACCCACAGTTTGTACCCAGGCAACCAGGTGATCGATCCTTCGGTTCCGACCCCAGCCGCGAGCGAACTCGCCTGCCGCGGATCCGCCACCCACTCTCCCCGGGCAAAAAACCGCCAGCGATCGAACTGCAGGAAGTCCCCGGGCAATACCCGCGCCACCATCAGTTCGCGAGGGTCACTCGCCGCCCCCCGCCGAGTGCCGAAGATCCAGATCCACTCTCCCTCCTGAATCACCTCCAGCCCCCAGAGGTATTCCGAGGTCTCGGTGAAGTGCCCGTGGGGGAAATCGACCTGACGGTGTTTCCACTGGGCCGGCGGATCGAGCGGGTTCTCGACGACCACCACGCTCTGGTCGAGCAGTTTCCAGTCAAACGCGGTGATGGTTCCCGGCGACGTGAGCCGGGTGGTGAAGAGGTGCAGCCGACCGTCGAAGACGAGTCCATCCCAGATCCAGAAATAACCCGGTTTGCCGCGTGGCGTCAGGAACGACCGGGGCTTTCCCTGGGAATCGCGATCGAGCAGCAGTTCGATCTGCCGGTCGTCCCCAAACCCGCGCTGCCGAGCGAACGAGTTGTTGACCATCGACACGTTCCACCGCCGTCCCCCGCGCACCTCGCCGACGAGGGTGTCCCCAAAAACCCACAGCCACGATTCATCCGGCAGGGGGATCGAGTAGATGGCGTCCGAGCCAATCCAGCCCTCCTCCCGCCGAAACAGCCGTTCGAAGGCCAGCTCGGGCTGGGCGCTGCGGATTGTGGGAACCCGCGGCGGCTCGGCACTGACGCCCCACGGCGCGGCAACCACCAGCAGCCCGCACGCCAGCAGCCCTGGCATCCGGCCCAGCCAACCAACGCAGCGTATCGCCGGGCAACAGGTCATCGTTCAATCCCACAGATGATAGGCACAGGTCACCTCGTCCCCCGTCCGATGCCGCCCCACGATCAGCAGCCCGTTCAGCGCTTCGCCGTCACCAATCGAGTAGACCACCACCTCGGCCATCCGCGGTCCGTCAAACACCGCGGACAGGGCGGGCTTCAATTCGGCGGCATCCTCCCGGTTGGTCAGGACATTCTCAACCACCAGCTCGAAGTTGTTTCCCTGCAGCCCCAGCAGATCCTGAACGATCGCTCCTTCCGACCCGGCGGGACGGCGGTGGACTTCACGAAATTGCGCCAGCCACTTCTCAGGCTCGAAGACCTCAAGGTTCTTGTTCGCCAGCACGAGGTATTTGGCCCGCGCCCACTCGTCGAGCGACACCCCGGCGTCCAGACGCTCGCGACACAGCGCGTCTCCCATGCCAACCGGCTCGCACGGACCCCACAGCAACTGCAGGCGCGCCCAGGCGTCGGCGTTGGGTGCGGCTGCTGTGGCTTTGGCGGGCATGGGCGGATCAACCCCGTCATCCTCCCGTCGGCCCGTGGCTTCGCCCGATCGGGCCTCAGACACATCCACCGCTTGTCTCGCACCCGCCGGGTCAGGCCGGTTGCCGCCACGTCCCAGCACCCCCGTCACCCACAACAGGGCCAACAGCAGCAGCAATCCCGCCGCCACCACCAGCGTGCGATGGTTCATCTCCCATCTCCCGTGCCAGACATTGACTCACCTGCTCCCGGCGTGTGGACCCAACTGGTCCCCGCAGGTGACCAGAGTCTCGATGTGTCGCACACCCCGGTCAAGGGGGGCCCGGACGGTTCATTTCCCCTCTCCCCCGGGGGCATGGTAGGCTTGCCTCTGAGCGACAGGGGGCGGCAGTTCGCGGCATTGGGCGGCGAACCAGCACAGTCTGGGTTGAGCGCACAGGAGAGAAACACATGACGGGTTGGCCGTGGGGACGTGGGTTGGGTGGCGTGCTACTGCTGTTGTGCGGCGCCAGCGCGCTGTGTGCCCGGGATTCGCTGCTCTCGGGACCACAGGTGGGAGACACCCCTCCCGCCTTCGAGGTCGACCTCGCGACCGGCGATGACGCGGGGAAAAAGGTCGACTTGCTGGCCCGCTGGAAAGACAAGCCGGTGCTGCTGGTCTTCTGGAACGGGGTCACCCGTCCCAGCTTCGGCCTGGTCAAACAACTCGACAAGTACGGCCGCCTGCGCCAGCCCGAGGGGCTCGAAGTGCTGATCGTGCGGGTGACCGACAAACCCGAGGACGACAAAAAGCACGCGAAGCTGCTCTACGACACCTACGACCTCAAGTCGCCCGCCGGCGTGACCCAGGGGGGCAAGAACGGACCCGATAACTACGGACTCAACACCGATGCCGGGCTGACCGTGCTGCTGCTCGACAAGCAGCACAAGGTGCTCTTCAATCAGACCCGCCGGGCCCCCGACCGCCAGGATTTCGACGAAGTCCGCCAGGCCATCGACAAGCTGCTGGGTCCCTCCCCCGTTCCGTTTCCCTGAAGTGGGTCCCGTTTCCCTGAATCGGTCCCGTTCCCCTGATTCGCTGCTGTTCCCCTGATTCGCTCCTGTTCCCC
>CAIOTJ010000368.1 GCA_903861195.1 uncultured Planctomycetaceae bacterium
CATGGGCCGGTGTCTGGGCCGCGTGGTCGCGATCTCGATTCCTACCCCCGTCCCCGGATCACCGTGTTGTTCCGTGCGGCCCAGGCGGCGATGTCTCCTTTTTGGATCGTCGTCGCCATCAGGTCGGGGAACAGGTCGGGTGTGCAGGCGAAGGCGGGGGCGCCGAGGGTGGTCATCTGGGCGGCCAGCGCCTCGTCAAAGCAGGGAGCCCCCTCGTCGTTGAGCGCCAGCAGGCAGACCAGCGTCACGCCGCTGGCTGTCAGTTCGGCGGTCTGACGCAGCAACTCGGCCGCCACCCCCCCTTCATACAGGTCTGAGATCAGGATGAAGATGGTCTGCGCGGGACGGGTGATGTGCTGTCGGCAGTACCGCACCGCCCGGTTGATGTCGGTTCCGCCCCCCAGTTGCGTGCCGAACAGCACGTCGACCGGGTCGTCGAGCTGATCGCTCAGGTCAACCACCTCGGTGTCGAAGACCACCAGCCGGGTCGAGACCGCCCGCAGCGAGGCCAGCACCGCCCCCATGATGCTGGCATAGACCACCGAGGTGGCCATCGAACCACTCTGATCGATACACAGCACGATGTCGCGCAGTGAGGACCGACGCCGGCCGTAACCGACCAGCTTCTCGGCGACAATGGTTCGCTGCTCGGGAATGTAATTGTGCAGGTTCTTGCGGATGGTGCGGTGCCAGTCGATCTCGCTGGCCCGGGGGCGAGACGTGCGGGAGGCTTTGTGCAGCGCGCCCCGCACCGCCTCGGTCAGCGGATTGCGCAGCCGGCGTTCGAGTTCCCCGGTCACCTTGCGGACCACCTGGCGGGCGGTCTCCTTCGTCTTGTTGGGAATGACCGACTTGAGCGCCAGCAGGGTGCCAATCAGGTGCACGTCGGCCTCGACCGTCTCCAGCGTCTCGGGCTCGAGCAGCATCTGGTGCAGTTTGAGCCGGTCGAGAGCGTCCTTCTGCAGCACCTGCACGACCGACTTCGGAAAGTACTGCCGAATATCTCCCAGCCAGCGATTCACGTGCGGCGACGAACTTCCCAGCCCGGCCGAGCGATCCGAGTCGTACAACGCCTCCAGCACGCGGTCCATCGCCGCATCGCTGCCGTCGAGCCCCGGGCACAGCGCTGTGCCGGCCCCGTCTCCCTCGGCCTGCTTCCCCAGCACCAGCCGCCACCGCCGCAGCCGTTCGTCTTCGTCATTCGCCATGTGCCTGTTCCAAACCGGATGTGATCGAGACGCGGGAAGGGTTGCTGTGGGAGTTACGACGGGTCCGGCGTCACCGGCACACCCAGCACCTGCGCCAGGACCGGCAAGACGACCCGGGCCCGTGCGAGATCGATCGGTTCGACCCCGGGGGCCGTCGCCGAGCGCGAGGGGCCCCCGGTCGAGGCCGTCGACAGGTGACGCACCCGCTCTCCCATCTGCCGGCGTTCGGGCCCGGTGAAGTCGGCAAACGCCCGCCGCAGCAGCGGCAGCGTTTCGACAAATGTCTCGGCCGACAATTCGGACAGCCACCGGTCGAAGACCTCCCAGATTCCCTCCTGGTGCAGCAGGACCAGTCCGCTGCCCTTCAGCAGCCCGGCCGCCCACGCGGCCGATTCCGCCGGGGGGTTCACCACCGACAAGGCCAGCCGGGCCCGGCGGTACAGTTCGTCGGCATCGAGCGCTCCCTTCTCCAGCAGCACCCGGCAACACCAGCCGCGCAGCAGGGCATGCGCGCCTCCCTCCATCAATCGCCGCAGTGCCTGCCGCCAGTCGCGTTCGAGATCGTCGCGGTTCAGCAGATCGAGCGACTGCGAGACCCGTCCCAGGCTCTCCTGCATCCGCTGCGCGGCCTCGTCATCGAGTGCCGCACACGCCGTCCCCAACCCCACCACGATCCGTTCGAGCATGCCCACCACGATCGGCTCGACGTGCCCGGCGGGAGTCTGCCGCACATCGCCGTACCGCGCCAGTTGAGCCAGCGGCAGCAGACCGTCCATGAGATGCCGGACGTCGGTCCCCACCGCCGCCAGCGACTGAATCTGCGTCAACAGCGGATCGACCGCCCCGGCCAGTCCCGCCAGCACGGCCCGGTGCAGCAGCCCGCTCACCTCGGGCAACGCCTCGGCCCGCGTGGCCTCGTCGATCACCCGGGCGGCGGCCGCCAATTCGACGGTGTTGCCCCAGACACTGGCCTCGATGATTCCCACGGCCAACTCGGGCTTCCATTCGAGTTGCCAGAGTTCGTGAAAGGTCGAAGTCCGGCCGCCACTGCTGCGATGCGTTCCCCAGTCGAGGCGCAACAGTCCCAACCGGTGCAGCAACTGGCTGCGCGCCAGATCGATCTCCTTCCGCACATCGAGGTCGAGCGGCTGGCTCATGGTCGACGGTTTGAGCCGGAGTGACTTCTGCAGCCGCGACAGATCCTGCGCCAGCGGGACGGCCGGGGTGTCTTCGGGAACCTGACCCAGCACGTCCCCCACTTCGAGCCGATCGTGGATGAGCTGCAGCGGGGCCGGCTGACCGTGGCACAGCACCGCGAGAATCGCCTCGTTCAGCTCAGCCAGGCCGGGGGAGCGCAATTCGCGCATCGCGGCGAGAGCATCGGCCAGCCGGACCGCCTCGATCACCGAAGCGGCCGACGCGTCGAGCTCGCGTTCCCGCAGCAGGCGGGCTGCCGTAGTGATCCAGCGAGTGGCGGCCGACTCGCGCGACGTCCAGAGATGGTCGTACCAGCCGGGAGACTGCACCCCGGCCCCATACCCGCTGCGATAGGTCAGGCGGGAATGCGTCCAGGGGATCCAGGTGGCGGTGGTCTTGACCTTGGCCAATCCCTTGAGACGGGCGTGGTCTTCCGAGACCTTGCAACCCGGGCGTTTGCCATCCAGAGCCGTCTCGTCGAGGACGGGGGCATGCCAGGCACCGCAGACCACGGCGATGGTGGCGTACCCCTGTTTGCGTACGGCCCGCAGGACAGTCCGCATGTGGGCTTCGCGCAGCAGGTCGCGGTCGAGGGTCTCGGGAAACTCGTCCCGCACGGTACGCATCGCCTCGAAGATCGCCGCGAACAGTCCCGTGGCGTTGGCCCGCTGCTCGATCTGCTGTTCCCACCACAGTTCGTGGTCGCGGTAACCCGCCGCCTCGGCCAGTTGGGCCAGGGGATCGACCCGCCAGGGAAGGTTGTCGACCGCGTGGTCGAAGTCTTCGTCGGGGGCCCGGTCAGCGGGCGGGGGACCATCTTCCGCAGAGGTGGGGTCAGGTTGCGCCGCCGGCGCGGGGTTGGCCGCGGCAGCTTCCGGTGGGTTGGGGGAGAGGGGGGGAGTGCCGGTCGTCGCGGGCGTCGGCTGTGCGAGGCGCAGCGACTGCGGCAGGTCCATCAGGCGGATCGGGACACCCTTTGCGGCACCCCAGCGCAGGGCCTGCCATTCCGGAGAGAAGCGGGTGAAGGGGTAGTAGACGGCCCGGCGGGGTTCGTCGGGGGGATAGAGCAGCAGGGCGACCGGGGGAATCATCTGCGCATGGGCCCCCTGGGCGAGGACCTCTTGTGCGTCGGCCGGGCCCTCCATCACGATGATGTCGGGCTGCAATTCGTCCAAGGCGGCCCGCAGGCTGCGGGCACAGCCCGGACCATGGTGCCGGATTCCAAACAGGTGCAAGGGCATCGGGCGCTCCGATCGAGGTGGGGGGGACCCGGTCAGCTGGCCGAGCGACCGGCCCGATACCAGTCTTTCCAGTCGTCGCGCTCCTTGACGATGGTCTGCAGGTATTCCTGCCAGACCACCTGGTCCTGCACGGGATCCTTCACGATCGCCCCCACCATGCCCGAGACCAGGTCGCCCGCCTTCAACTGGCCATCGCCGTAGTAGGCACTCAGGGCCATCCCCCCGGCGATGACCGAGATCGCCTCGGCGGTCGAGAGGGTTCCCGAGGGAGACTTCACCTTCGTCTTGCCGTCTTCGGTCAGGCCGTTGCGCAGTTCCCGGAAGATGGTCACCACCCGGCGAATCTCTTCGAGCGCCGGTTTCTCGCACGGCAGCTCGAGGGCCCGTCCCATCTGCTCCGACCGCCGGCTCACGATGGCCACCTCATCTTCCAGCGTGTCGGGCGGGGGAAGCACCACGGTGTTGAAGCGCCGCAGCAGCGCGCTCGACAGCTCATTGATTCCCTTGTCGCGGTTGTTGGCGGTCGCGATGACATTGAACCCGCGGGTAGCCTGGGTCTCCTGATTCAGCTCGGGGATCGGCAGGGTCTTCTCGGACAGAATGGTGATCAGGGTGTCCTGCACATCGCTGGGAATGCGCGTCAGCTCTTCGATGCGGGCGATCTGGCCCGACTCCATCGCCAGCATCATCGGGCTGGGGACCAGGGCCTTGGTCGAGGGTCCCTCGGCCAGCAGGCGGGCATAGTTCCAGCCATAGCGGAGCGAGGCTTCGTCGGTCCCGGCGGTCCCCTGCACCAGCAGCGTGGAATTGCCACTGATGGCGGCCGCGAGGTGCTCGCTGACCCAGCTCTTGGCGGTGCCGGGCACGCCGTACAGCAGCAGAGCGCGGTCGGTCGCCAGCGTGGCCACCGCGATCTCGACCAGCTTGCCATTGCCGACGTACTTGGGGCTGACCTCGAAACCATCGGCCAGCCGGCCCCCCAGCAGGTAGGTCTTCACCGCCCAGGGAGAGAGGTTCCAGCCGGGGGGTTTCTGGCGGTCATCCTGGGCGGCCAGCGCCTCGAGTTCGGCAGCGAATTCCTGCTCGGCATGCTGCCGCAGTTTGGACTGCAGGGGGCTGTCGGCCGAGGTCGCCGGTGCCGTCGCTGGGGTCTTCTTGGCCACGAAGAGGCTCCTGTTTGGGGGTCAACACTCAAGACGCAGACGCAGAGACAACGTCATGAAAACTCTGCCGCAACCGGACGATCTCCTGGAACTTGTCGAGTTCTCGTTCCAGGGCCGAGGTGACCCAGGTGGTGCGGGATTTGCCGGTGGTCAGATCCCACGGTTCCAGGGCCGCGGCGAACAACCCGGGGGGGATCGCGCGGGCTGCGAGAGGCAGCCGACTGAACCAGTGAAAGACGAAGTCGTCGGGAGACTTGCGGATCACCGACCGGGTCAGGTCGAGGAAGCGCCGGGCTCCCGCCACGCTCCAGCGCGCGGGGAGGGCCTCGAGCAGTGCGAGCATGGCGCTCTCTCCTTCGCCATGCCGTTTCCAGAGCAGGTCGAGCACGTAGTTCTCGGCCTCGGCTGGCCCCAGCACCGCCAGCAGCCCCTGCATCTGCTCGACCAGCAGGCGCTGCTCGGGGTCCTTGGCTGGGCCCAGTGCGGCGCTCCAGTGATCCAGCAGGGGGAGGGCCCAGCGGGCACTCTGGGGGTCGTCACCTCCGAACCGGCCACAGGCACGCGTCCACCCCGCCAGCACCGACGATCCAAACGGATCGTCGTGCAAGGCGTTGATCAAAACCTCGGGCGCGTCACCCAGGTGGGCCACCCAGTGACTCGGGGGAACAAGCTCGAAGACTCCCTCGGTCCAGGCGGCCCGCGGCCCCCGGCCTCCCGCAGGTTTCTGTGCAATGCCATCCCGCTCCCACGACTTGTCGATCGACTCGGGAGGGGTACACGCGACGGTCAGCTTCGTGAACACGAGCCCCTTCTTCCCGGCCGTCAGCATCATCTGGCCCCGCTCACGCATGCGGGCCGCGAGCGCACTGCCCGGCAGTCGCGACAGCAGCTGCGCGGCTGTTCGCTTCACCACGGTACTCCGGTCATCGAGGCACGTTTCGAGAAAGGGCTCGTCGGCTGGCGAAAGGCCGACGGCCAATTCGGCCACGAGGCGGCCGCGCCCCTCGGCATTCTCCTGAGCCAGGGTCGCTGCGAGGGCCTCCCGCGCCGCCGTGGGTTCGACCCGCCGCCACGCGGCCAGCGCCCGGCACCGCTCGGCGAGTTCCCCTTCCAGGAAGATCTGGTGCAGTCGTTGCAGATCGGGGTGGTCTTCGGTGGGGTTCGCGGCCTGCCCCACCCACGCCCACTGCGGATTGAGCCCGGCCAGCCAGCGACCCCGTTCACCCAGCACGGGCAGCAGCCTGTGGCGGAGCCGGGGGTCGGCCTGGTCCAGCACCTCGGGCAGCAACTCAGGGGGCAGGTGCAGCTGACGGTCGGCCAATTCATCGAGCATTTCGCCGAACAGCCCTTGCGCTGCGAGCGCCAGCGCGGTCTGCAGGATTCCCGCCAGACGCTCCCCCGGCCGTCGCGCAGTCTCAACCGGAGCCTCGGGGAGCGCAGGAACACCCACTTCGGCCAGCCGACCGGCCGCGCCAAACACCGCCTGCACCCCCGCGCGCAGCAACAGTTCCGACTCGGGATTGGAAGGGGGGAGCCCGGCCAGCAGTGCGTCGGCCGGATGATCGCGGTCCAGCGGGAGCGGTCCCTTGGCCCGCGAAGTCCCCACCAGGGCGATTCGCAGCAGATCGGCATTCATAGTGCGCGAAACCTCCCCTCCAGCGAGACTCCCAATGGCTGCAGACACCGTCCATCCCACTCGCCCGCCAGGTCACAGCCCGCCCCTCCCGTGAGGGCCAGCAGTTTCCAGTGATTCCGCTGGGCCAAAGGCAACGCCTGCCCCGCCTGGTCCCGCAACACCCACCCGTTGGCACGGGGCACAATCGTCACCCCGCTGAACAGTCCACACACGCTGCGGGTCCAGGGATGCCGGGACAACTGACCGGCATACTGGCCGAGAAACTCGTCGATGAGCCCGGTGCCAGGAAGCGGGTCGGTGATGTCTGTCATTCCCCCATCGGTCGGCACGAGGCGGGCCCGCTGCTGCGCGACCCCCGGGTAGTAAACGATGGTTCCGGCCCTTTCGATTCCCACGGGCAGCACCTCGGCAAACGGCTGCGCCCCGGCGGCAAACTGCACAATGAGCGCCCAGCGGTGGGTGGTGCGTCCCAACAGCCACGAGCGCTGCACGCGCAATTGCCGGTCGTCGGCCAGGGTCTGCCCCACCACGCACCAGCGATCGGCGATGCCGTCGGTCCGCTGGGCCAGTTCCTCCTGGCTGACGTTCCAGCCCAGCAACTGGCGGACCTCGGCCTGCAGGTTCGAATCGAGTTGAGCGTGTCGCTGCCACGCCTTGAGCAGCAATTGGATGCGTCCCAGTTCGGCCAGCAGGCATTGGGGCCAGTCGGGAGCCGAGCCGGGAAGTTCCCCCAGAGCGGAAACTCGCGCCGCCAGCCCCGGAGCCTGGGCATCGACCAGACGGCGGGCCTGTTCTTCCCAGAACGAGGGGGGGCGCGATTCGAGCCCGGCCAGCCCATTGCGGACGAGGTCCTGCAACCAGAGATCGAGCCGGTCGAGACCCTCGGTCACCCGGGCTGCCCGCTGGTCGGCCCGTTTCTGCTGGGCCTCTTCATCGACCGGTTTGGGGCTAGCCTCGGCCTTCGCGGCTTTCTTCTGCTCGCGCTCGTGCCGCTTCTGCAGCCACTCGACGACCCACTCGGGGGGCTCGGCGGGCGGGAGTGCCGCGGGAGTGTCGGCACAAAGAAACAACAGTCCCAGCACATGCTTGCAGGGGAACTTTCGACTGGGGCAACTGCAACTGCTCCCCAGGTTCGCGAGGTCGACCTTCACCTGGTACAGGGCGCTTCCCTGGCACTTGCCCCACAGGGCTTCGGGGCTGCTGCCGAGATCGACCCAGTTCTTGAGGGCCTTCAGTTTCTGCCCAGCCGCCGCCGAACTGGAATCGGGCGCGAGCTGGGTGACCTGCTCCGTGGTGATTGGCATCCGACTGGCCTGATTGGGACGGCAGAACGGAAGAAAGTATCCCACGCCGGTCTCAGGGGAACAACTGTCGGACGGTCGCAGGAACGGCTCGTGTGCGCGGGTACCCCGCTCGGCCCGC
>CAIOTJ010000369.1 GCA_903861195.1 uncultured Planctomycetaceae bacterium
CCGTGTGCCGGTCTGACGGCGTGGTACGCCCTGATGAACCGTGGGGGCTTGAAGTCGGCCGAGTCGGTGCTGGTGCTGGGGACGGGAGGGGTGTCGGTCTTCGCCCTGCAGTTTGCGGTGGCGCTGGGGTGCCCGGTGACGGTCATCAGCAAGAGCGACGCGAAGCTGGAACGGACCCGGTCGCTGGGGGCGGTGCACACGGTCAACTACAAGCAGTTTCCCGACTGGGACCGCGAGGTGTGGAAGCTGAGCGGGCAGAAGGGGATCGACCACATTCTCGAGGTGGGGGGCCCGGGGACGCTGGGGAAATCGCTGATGTGCGTGGCCCCCGGGGGGCACATCGCGCTGATTGGCGTGCTGACCGGGTTCGGCCCGCCGCAAAGCAGCCTGTTCTCGCTGGTCGGGCGGAACGCGAACATCTCGGGCATCTACGTCGGCTCGCGGACCGATTTCGAGGAGATGAACCGGTTCCTGGAAGTGCGCCAGATCCGGCCGGTGATCGACAAGACCTTCCGGTTTGACGAGGCCCCCGCGGCTTACGCCTGGCTGGCCTCGGGTTCGCACTTTGGCAAGGTGGTGATTGAGGTGTGAGCGGGGCAGAAGAAGTACTTGTCGCGACGCTGCAATGCAATCGCGACAACTGCAGCGTTCGACCGAAATACGAGCGAGAAGAGTGGTGGTTGACGCGAGCAGGAGGGGGTGTGCATATCGGTCACCATGATGGTCAGAAGACCGCTCCGGCGAACACTGCCTGACGCTGCACTGGCAAGCACAGCCGGGCCGTACGGGGCTTCCGTACGGCCCGGTAAAACCCGCGACCAAGGCACTGGATCGGCAAGGGATCAGACACACCTTCCGAGTCGTAGACGGCTGGCAACAGCGACAATCAGACCACACGCCGCCAGCGCTACCGTCGACGGCTCGGGGATGGCCAATGGCTGATCGAGACGGATTAGAAGGAACTCGTTCACATCGGCATAAGCCCCGCGTCCGCCGCCTCCCGGATAGTTGTTGTCATTCATCACCAACAGGGTGCGGCTGTCGAGAATCAGCACATCTTCGATGGTGACGTAGGGAAAAGTGAAGACGGTGCTCCCGTCTCCGTTGAGATCATGCGGATCGGCGAGATTCATCAGATCGACCAACTCGGTCTTTTTGACAAAGCCGTTGGCGTCGGTTTGGTCGAGGTCGATCAAAAACAACTTCTTGAAGGGGTTGCCCCCCACGGTGGTGGCCGTGTCTCCATTGCGTTCGATCACGATGAATTGGTTGTCGCTCACGACGGTCATGTCACCGATGTTGGTGCCAGCCGTCTCCAGTTGGTAGACCCATTGCCGGCCAGTATAGGCTTCGGTACTGATGTCGAATTGGTTGATTCGCAGACTGTTAAGGGGATCGCCGACGACGGTTCCCTCCAGCAAAGTGTACAGATTATCGCCAGATCGATTGATCGCCATTCCCTCGAAGCCCCGTGAGCGACCAAGGTTGGCGGTGCCCGAAAGGTAGGGATTGTCGGGAGATTGAACTCCCGGCATCGGGATCTCGGAACGAAGCACCTTGCCAGCGGCATCGGTCTTAATGAGGAATGGTCCAAACTCCTCGCCGAACCACAGGTTTCCATTGCGATCGCGCTGGAAGGCCTCAATGTCGAAGTCGGCACCAGTCAGCAATTTTCCCGACTGAATTGTCGGATCGACGGAAGTCGAAGCATTTCCCGGGCCACTTCCGGAATAGGGGTAGAGAGTGCGATCTGCGATGCGGGTGAAACCCAGCCGATTGTCGGGATCATGCAGAGTGATGAACGAATTGTCGCCGAATGACGACAGCGCAGCACCCGTCTGGAAGTTGACCGGGGCCACAGCTCCCGAGCCAACGATCGAACTGCCGTCGAACATCTTGAAATCTGGTCGCAGGCCGTAGACCCGCAATAGAGTGTCGGGTGAATTGGCTTTCGAGCCGAACCCATTGTCATCCATGACGTGAAAGGTTCCATCGACCGGTCCCTTCAAAACCGCCGAAAAGCCTTGAACTGGCTGCTTGTTGACCAACGGCAGGGGATGGGCCGCATACGCACTGCTGGCGAATTGCCCGGATGTGGGACCGGGGGCGAAGGTGTCCGGAGGCAGCACTGCCCAACCCGACAGTTCCGCCCCAATGACCTGAGACGAGGCCACCAATCCAGCCGTCAGCAATCCGCACACCCTTGTCATCATGCTCCACGACGTCATGCTGCGCATCTTTCGACTCCCAGTAAGGAACAATGCGTTTCCATCAAATGATCGCTCGAAGTGAGGACGCAGATTGAGAGTTCGAACGGCCTCACCACTGCCAGGCCGCATGGCCTTCGAGGAGCACGATAGAATCGGGATGAACAATTTGTGTGAATAACCCAAACGCGTTGCGTGAAGAGCGCCGCCATTTCGGGCCGGACTCGATTCACATCAGATTCATCGTTTGTTCAAACCAAAGACATAGCGTCCGATCGCCGGGCGAATATGTCGAACAGCCGACTGCGGCCGGTGAGATTGCGGTAAAGAGTTCACACCAGCCATTCCGGTTTGAACAGCAACAGGCAGCCCAGCAGGGCAATCACCACGCCGCTGATCAGCTTGAGCCACCGGCCTTCTTTCTCCTGCAGCCGTTTACGCGACAGCGTGCTGACGGCGATGGCCACCATCAGCGAGTCGTCGGCCATGTAGGCCAGATTGTAAAGGCCGAGGTACGCGTAGTTCTTCCACGGCGGGTATTGCCGGTAGATAAGAATCTGCGTGTACAGCGCGGGCAACCCGGCGGTGCAGAGCAGCTCAATGACGTTGACCAGCACGGCCAGCACGATCGCCCCCGCCAGTGCCGCTCCCAGGGAGGGAGCAGCCACCACTTTGCGGATGCGGTCGTACAGCCCGGGCTTGGCCCCCTCGGGAATCGAGAGAGTCACCCCCACCTTGAACGCGAAGAAGTCCTTGATGTGGATGGCCCCCATCGTCAGGGCCAGCAGTCCCAACAGTACTTGCGCCCAGCGGACCAGGCCAATCAACTGGAACACCGTCAGCCAGGCCGACATGAAAGCGAAGTACGCCAGCCCGCTGACCAACACGAACACCCCCGCGATCAGCCCCATCCTCAGCCGGTCGTTCTGCCCTGCCAGCACCGACAGCAGGAAGATCAACACCCACATCGCACACGGGTTGAAGCCATCCACCAGCCCCACCAGCACGGTGAAGACCGGCAGCCCCAACCGGGAAACGCTGATTGACCCCAGCCCCCACAACTCGACGGTGTCGGGCGGAGCGTCGGCCGCCGGGCCATCCGGGCTGTTCGCCGGGGAATCGAGCGCGTCGAGGTCCGCCTCGTCCAACATCGGCAGTTCTTCCGGTTCCAGCGGCGGCAGTTCGCCCGGCGGATGGGCGGCGGGTGGCGAAGAGGAAG
>CAIOTJ010000370.1 GCA_903861195.1 uncultured Planctomycetaceae bacterium
ATGCGGAGCGCAGAGAATTGGTCCCGGGGGCTTCAAGCAGGGCCGTAGAGCCTGTATGAGCCTGATTTCGGTGTTGATTCTGGGCTTGAGCGCGGGCCTGTTTGCGGAGGGCCCGGGTGTAGCGGGACATGGTGTGCTCCTGGATGGGTGTACTGGTGCGCGTTGTGCCAACAGTAACAGTAGACACGCGGTGTGCAAGTGCAAAACGGGAAAGATTTCCAGATGGCGCACTGGCAGGGGGGGAGACGGGTGCCGCAAGGTGAGGGGGGAACAGAGGTTGCGGCGGGAGAGATGTTTTTTGGGGCGGGACGGGGACGCAGAAGTTCTGGACCCAGCATTGCGGGAGTGCGGACCACCGTGTCCGCCCGCTGTGTGTCTATCCGAAAACAACCGATTCGATGGGCCGCCCAACAACCTGGATCGGCCGAACAACACCGGTCTCCCGCACACGCAATTGACGTTCGGCTCGATGTATCTCCTGCTCGACTTACTTCTGCTCCCCTCTCTCGGCCTCCGGCCGCGGGGAATGGCCGGGAGGCGCGGGGTTGTTTACGCTGGAGCACTGTCCCCACTTCCAGGAGCCGTGCCGATGCCGCAGTACACTGAACGAATCACTCTCGCCAACCAGCGCGCCCTGATCACCGGGGGGTCGCGGGGATTGGGGGCCGAGATTGCCCGGGTGTTCGCCGATGCCGGTGCGGATTTGGTCATCACGGGTCGGGATCGGGCGGGGCTGGAGCAGACGCAGGGGGTGGTGCAGTCGCTGGGGCGCCGGTGCGAGTGGATCGAGGCGGACCTGCGGACGGTGGAGGGGGCCCGGGAGGTGGGGCGGAAGGCGCTCGAGCACCTGGGCACGGTGGACATTCTCGTCAACAATGCCGGGATTGTGCATATGCACAGCCTGCTGGAGGCGACCGTCGAGGAATGGGAGGAGACGCAGCACGTGAACCTGCGGGCCCCCTGGCTGTTGTCGCAGGCGGTGGCTCCCGGAATGATCGCTCAGCGGCGGGGGAAGATTGTGAACATTTCGTCGTCGGCCGCAGTGCAGCCTCCCGAGGACCACGGAGCCTATTGTGCCGCGAAGGGGGGGCTCAACGTCCTCACGCAGGCGATGGCCGCCGAATGGGCCCGCTACAACATCCAGGCCAACGCGATCGCCCCCACGGTCGTGCTGACCGCCATGGGGAAGCAGGTCTGGGGAGACCCGCAGAAGGGGGACCCCAAGAAGGCGCGGATTCCCGCCGGGCGGTTTGGGGAGCCGATCGAGGTGGCCGACCTGGTGCTGTTTCTGGCCAGCCCCGCTTCGAACTGGATCTGCGGCCAGGTGATCCGCATCGATGGAGGTCTGTCGGCAGTGTGACGTTGGCCGACGAATCGCGAGTGGAGTGGCGAACGTTCCAGCCCAGATGCGGAACGTGAGCCCCAGTTCCATCTGGCCCAGTTCCATCTGGCCCAGTTCCATCTGGCCCAGTTCCATCTGAATTCGGGGAAGACTTCAACCCTCCGGAACCAAGCCCGACGGTGGATCACACGGAAGTCCGATCGCCAGTTGGGCCAGTGTGTGTGGTCTGCCGTGCGGCCCGCGCTCCGGCCGGTTCAATAGCAGGGGGTCGTGGGCGTCTGTGCCGGGAGGCGGGCCGTTGACCCAACGGCACAACGTTTGTCGCCCCCACGTCATCCGCCGCGGACACTCAACCGGCTGTGGGGCCGGTGCCCGCCCGGCTTACGACCGGCCTGTCTGCCGGAGGATCGGCTCGAGTTCTTCGACGAAGTCGTTCACGTCCTGGAACTCGCGGTAGACCGAGGCGAAGCGGACGAAGGCGACCTGATCGACTTCCCGCAGGGCGTTGAACACCAATTCGCCAATCGAGCGGGAGGGAACTTCTCCCTCGTAGTTTTGGTAGATCTCGCTTTCGACCTGGGCCACCAGCCGTTCGATCTGCTCGGCACTGACGGGGCGCTTATAACAGGCCTTTTCGACCCCGCGGAAAATCCGGCCCCGGTCAAACGGGACCCGCGTGCCGTCTTTCTTGATCACCTTCAACGGGGTTTCTTCGATTTTTTCATACGTGGTGAAGCGCCGGCCGCACTTGAGGTTGAGGCATTCCCGTCGACGGCGAATCGCGAAATCTTCACTGGCCCGCGAGTCAATCACGCGGGTTTCGCTCTTGCGACAAAATGGACACAACATGCAACCACGGTTCCCATCAAAGACCACCCCTGGGTGGCATGGTACTCCCCAGGAGGGGGGAATTCCAGACGGGACCGACATTCCGCTTGCGTTTTGCCCGGGGGGGGCTGACAATCCAGTTGAGTTTTTCTGGGGAAATCGCGGCGATCCGCGACCCCGCTCCCCGGCTGGCCGCGTGTGATCCGAGGTCGTGATGCGCTCTTGTTCCCCTCTGTTCCCGATCCCGCCGCACGCTGCCCCCGCCTTCTCGCGCGATCTCCCTGGCAGAGGGCCCTGGCCTCTGGTGCTGATGGCGGTCTGGCTGGCGGCAATCGGACCGGCGGCAATTGGAAGGGGGGCCCACGCCGCCGCCCCACAACCGCCGGCGGCAGATCAGGCGAAAGGGGCCGAAACCAGGGCGCCTGCGGAAGGGGCCGCGAAACCAGCGGCTGAGAAACCGGCGAAAGAGCAGCCTGGGGATGCGGAAAAGAAGGACGACGCCAAGCCAGACGACTCCAAGCCAGACGACTCCAAGCCAGACGGCGCCAAGCAGGAATCGAAACCAGAGGGTGAAGCACCGGCAGCCGAGAAGAAAGAGAAGCCGCGGAATCCGCTGACCGACTTGTTGATCCGCAATTTCCGGCCGGCGAAGGGGGCCAAGCCGAATCCCACGGTCCCAACCGAACCGGTCCCCGACAAGCCGGGGACGAAGAAGCATTCCAAAGATCCCACCGCCCCGTACGATCCCAAGGGGGCTGGTTACCTGCTGAAGGCGAAGGGGCTGGTCGAATCGGGAGACTGGCCGGCCGCCCTGGACCTGCTGCAGAAAATCTCTGATTTGCCCGAGGACTCGTTGTTCGACTCGGAGGGGAGCTGGAGTTCGTTGCGGCAGGCGGCCGACGAATTGCGGGGCCAGGCCCCGGCCGAACTGCTCGAACAGTATCGCACACAGTACAGCGGACTGGCGCAGCAACTACTGTCCGAGGCGCTGGCGTCGGGCCGCCCGGCGGGGTTGGGGCGGGTGGCGCGGGGGTATTTCCACACCCCGGCTGGTTACGAGGCGGCGAACCGCCTGGGGTCGTACCACCTCGAGCGGGGGGAATACGCGGCCGCCGCCCGGTGGTTCTCGGCCCTGTGGAAGGCGCAGGCTCCGCTGACCGCAGACCCGCAGTGGCGGCTGAAGAGTGCGTTTGCCCTGCGCGGGGCAGGGCTCGACGAGCCGGCCCAGACGCTGCTGGCCTCGGCGGGAACGAAGGGAATCGACCTGGCGGGCACCCGGCAGGAACCGGCCGCCTGGTGGCAGGGGCGCGGCACCCCCGCCGGGCTCGATGCGGGCCCCCAGCGTGACTGGCCCCAATTCTACGGCAATCCTGCGCACGCCGGTCGGCAGAAGGGGGGCACGCCGCTGTTGTTTCCCCGCTGGCAGCATCGCCTGACCCAGAGTGAAACGGCGCACGAGCAGTTGACCAATCTGCTGGAGGATCTGAACGACGCCCAGATGCCCGCCATCCCGGTGATGCACCCGGTGTTGGTCGACGGTCTGCTGGCGGTCCGCACGCTGTATGGGGTGCAGGTGATCGAGGCGGCCACCGGTCGATTGTTGTGGTCTTCCCTCGAAGAGCAGCCGATCGACGCCCTGCTGCGCGGCAACACCGAGCAGGTCGAACACAACCAGTTCATGGGGGGGATGATGATCCGGCAGATGATGCCGGGGATGGGGAACTTCGGCTATTCCCCGGGCGCGGGAGAGAACACCCCCCTGGCCCACCTGCTGTTCCGCAACGCCAATTTCGGGTTGGTGAGTTCCGACGGCGCGCGGCTGTTCGTGCTGGAAGACAGCCAGTTTCTGACGCAGTTGCAGCCGGGGCAACACTGGGGCTGGAACGGCATGCCGCAGCAGATGTTCGACGTGGCGACGCAACTGACCGCGTACGACCTGCGAACAGGGCGTCCCTTGTGGGAGGTTGGCGGGCCGGCGCAGGGGGAAGATCTCGATCCGCCGCTGGCGGGGTACTTCCTGTTTGGTCCGCCGGTGGTGGACCGCGGGGAGATGTTCGTGCTGGGGGAGGTGACTTCGGGAGACCGCACGGGGCAGATTCGGCTGTTGTGTCTGGATCCCAGTTCGGGGGTTGAGTTGTGGTCGCAGTTGGTGGCGTATGCCGACACGGCGATTGGCAAGGATGTGGGCCGGCGGTGGTTCAGCGCGCAACCCGCGATCGACAACGGCCAGATTCTCTGCCCGACGACGGTGGGCTGGCTGGTGGCGGTCGACCGGACGACGCACTCGGTGACCTGGGGATATCGCCCCGTCAAGCCGCAGTCGCCGCAGATGACCGGACCCGACGGCAGTGCCCTGGGGCAGATGGTGCCGCAGTATAGCCTGGGGGTCGTCTGGCAGCCGACGCCCCCCATCGCCGCGGGGGGACGGGTGCTGCATGCCCCGATCGATCCAATGCAGGGCTTTTTGTATTGTCTCGACCAGTCGACGGGGAAAGAGGTGTGGAACAAGCCCCGGGGGAATGGGCTGTATGTGGCCGGGGTGTTGGATGGGCTGGTGGTGGTGGTGGGGCGGGAGATGACGGTGGCCTACCGGCTGACCAATGGGGAACAGGTCTGGACGTGCAGTCACACGCTGCCTTCGGGGCGGGGGGTGGCCAGCGAAAACCGCTACCACCTGCCATTGGCTGCGGGGGGGATTGCCACGCTCGACCTGGCGAAGGGAGAAATTGTCTCGCAGACCTATTTGTCCGATTCGGCGACGGGGGGGGTGGGCAATCTGGTGCTGGCCGACGGGTTGCTGGTGTCGGTCGATCCGTTTTCCATGACGGCCTATGAAGATCTGGAGACGATCACCGGGGAAATCGCCCAACGGAAGGGGGTGAATCCGGAAGATCCATTGGCGTTGCTGCGCGAGGCCGAGATGGCGCTGCTGCAGCGCAATCATGAGACGGCGGTTGGGCTGTTGCGGCGCATACCGGACGGGGTACTTCCGGAAGCTGCCGAGAGCCGTCGCCGGGGGATGTTGTTCAGTTCGCTGCAGTCTCTGATCCGGGCCGATTTCCAACGCCCCTCGATCGCCGCCGACATGCAGCAACTGCAGGATCTGGCGAACACACCCGAGCAGATCCTGGCGCTGCGTCGGCTGCAGGCGGACCGGCATCTGGCCGACCAGCAGTTCGAGGCGGCGTTCGACGCCTACCTGAAACTGGCGGACGATTCGGGACGACAGATGATTCCACAGGATCACAATCCGGCCGTGCAGGTGCGGGCCGACTGGTGGGTGGCGGGGAAGCTGGTCGATCTGCTGGCGGGCCTGCCGGCCGAACAAAAGCCTGTGCTCGAAGCACGGGTGGCCGAGCTGTCGCAACGGGCGTTGGCGGGCAGCAGTGAAGAGCGGCGGCGGTTTCTCGACCGGTTTCCCGATCAACCGCAATCGGACGAGGTGCGGCTGAAGTACGCCGACGATTTGGCCGCCGACAAGCATCTGGCCCGGGCCGAGTTCCACCTGCAACGGGTGGCCCGGCGGGGGAGTGCCGAGTTGGGAGCGCGGGCAGTCGAACGACTGGCGCGGCTGCTGGAGGAGTTCGGGCTGCGGGAAGATGCCCGCGCGACCGCGGCGACGCTGGGGACGCGTTATCGCGACGTGACCCTGGCCGATGGCCGGTCGGGCGCGCAGGTGAGTGCCGCCCTGTTGCAGGAATGGTCGCTCGAGGGGTTACCGGCGCGGGGAGTGGTCTGGCCCGAAGCCGGGTTGCGGACCGAGCGAATGGCGGCGAACTACCAGAATTACACGACCATGGAACTGGGTCAGTTGGGTCCCCGGACGCCGCTGTTTGGACGGTACCGTCTGAATGTCGATCCGCAGTCGCAACGTCTGGAGATGGTTGAGGGGGCGAGTGATCAGAGGTTCTGGACATTGCCGCTGCGGTTGGGCACTGCGGGGAACGACGGAGGGATGGTGTTCGCCCGCAGCCAGGGACACCGGATGCTGCTGCTGTTCCAGGGGGTGCTGCACGCGGTCTCGCCGTATGAGAAGCAGACGTTGTGGACCAGGCCCCAGGAGTCGCGGTCGGGACAACAGTATTTCGGGCGGGCGCAGACCCCGTTTCTGCCGTTGCGGACCATCCCGACGGGCAACAACCGCCAGCCGCTGCAGGTGCAGGTCTCGGCCGGTCCACTGTCGCTGGTGGGGGAAGACGTGGTCTGTCTGCAGGGCCGGCGGTATCTGCAGGTGCTGGATGCCGAGACAGGGGAGGTCCGCTGGCAGATGAAGGTGATGCGGAACGGACTGGCGCTGTCGGGAGGGGATCGGGTGGTCTATGTGGGAGCGCTCGATCCGCAGGCGATGGCAATGGGGATGGGCGGCATGCGGGCGTCGATTCCCTTGGCGGGTCTGTCCCGGAATGCCGGTCCGGGGGGCCCCCAGGCGCTGCGCACGCTCGATGGCCGTCCGGTCGAAATTCCCAAGCTGCGCGAGGTACAGCAGAAGTCGCTGCATGCCCTGGGAGACGATCTGCTGCTGGCGACCACCACGGAGAAAGAGGTCGAGCTGCGGCGGTACAACCCGCTGACGGAACAGGACCGCTGGAAGCAGACTGTCCGGAAAGGGGCGCTGGTGACCCTGCTCGATGAAGAGCGGCTGGGTTACGTGGAACCGGCGGGAAAGGAGATCAAAACCGCCACGCTGGGGATTCTGGACCTCGCGGATGGCACGCGGCAGACCCTGGATGTCTCGGAGATCGATATCAAGGCGAAGAACGAACTGTTTGTGTTCACCGACCGCGAGCAGATCTACCTGGTGGTCAACCGCCCCGGTTCGATCCAGAATTACTACAACGAGCAGTTGCCGTACGTGCGGATCAATGGCACGGTGGCGGCGTTCGACCTGGCGAGCGGGCAGGCCCGCTGGAAGCAGCAGGTGCTGGGGCAGAACCTGCTGCTCGAACGGCTCGAGTTCTCGCCCGTGCTGCTGTTTGTTTCGCGCAAGTTTGAGAACAAGGGACAGATGAACTTCTGGTCGATGCATCTGGTGGCGCTCGACAAGGCCACCGGGGTGCGAAAGCTCGACGAGAAATCGGCCCAGCAACCGGGCTTCCGCAGCCTGACCATCAACGCCCACGACCGCTACATCGAGCTGCGCGGCTGGAACGACCGCCTGCGGTTGTATCCCTCAGAGCAGGCGGCGGTCGTCACCCCGCCCGTCCCCGAGGCGAAGCCCGGCGAGGCCAAACCCGAAGACAAGAAACCGGCCGAAGCCGCTGATACGAAACCGGCTGACAAGCCAGCCGAGAACAAACCGGCCGACGAGGCAACTCCCCGAGGGAAGACGAAGGAGCCACCCGCGGCCGACCAGACCGCAGGTGACCCTCCTCGCAAACCCGGCGAGTAACACATCTCGCTGCGCCGTCGTACAACACGAGAGCGCACCGCGTCGTTCCGACAGACCGGCTTCCGACGCCCGGCTGACCTGTTTTCCCCCCCACCCGCCGCTCAACCCCTCCCCTCCATGCACACCCTGACCCCCCTTCCGGCCTGTCTGACCCGTCGTGATCTGTTGGGGCGTCTGGGGGCCGGGTTTGGCTCGGTGGGGTTGGCGGCAATGCTGGAATCGGCCTGTCCGGGAGGACCGGCGGGGCCAGGCCTCCCAGCGGGGCAGCTGGCGCCCGCCACGCCCCATTTCCCCCCGCGGGCGAAGCATGTGATTCAACTCTTCATGCCGGGGGGGCCGTCGCAGGTCGACACGTTCGACTACAAACCCGCCATCGCCCGGCATGCCGGCCAGCGCCCCAGCGAGGTCGACCGGAAGTCGCTGCGGAACACCAAGGGGGGGCTGTTTCCCTCGCCGTTCACCTTCCGGCAATACGGCGACTGCGGCAAGTGGGTCAGCGATCTCTTCCCGCATGTGGCCGGGCAGGTGGATGACATCTGCTTCATTCACTCGATGCACACCGACATTCCGGAACATGCCGGGGCGATTCTGATGATGAACCTGGGGCATTTGCAGCCCAATCGGCCCAGCCTCGGCTCGTGGCTGGTGTATGGGTTGGGGACCGAGAACCAGAACCTGCCGGGGTTTGTGGCCCTTTCTCCCCGGGCCCAGCCGCGCGGGCAGCAGGCGAACTGGGGCAACAGTTTTTTGCCGGGGGCGTATGCGGGGTGTTATGTGAACATCCAGCAGATGCGTCCCGAGTCGGTGCTGCAGGACCTGAAGAACCAGTTTGTCTCGAATGGTTCACAGCGGCAGCAGGTTGATCTGTTACGGCAACTGAACCGGCTGCATGCGGACCGGGCCCGGAACGAGTCGGCCCTCGAATCGCGGATTGCCGCGATGGAGATGGCCTTCCGGATGCAGTTCTCGGTTCCCGAGGCGTTCGATCTCGCGGGCGAGACGCAGGCGACCCACGCCCTGTACGGCGACAGCGAGTATGCGAAGGGGTGTCTGTTGGCCCGGCGGTTGATCGAGCGGGGGGTGCGGGTGGTGCAGCTCTCGCTGTCGATCAATGACTACGACATCGCCTGGGACACCGGTCACGACAACATCGAAGGGGGCCATGCCGAGTTGGCCCGCGCCTGCGACCAGGGCATCGCCGCGCTGATGATCGACCTGAAGCAGCGCGGCCTGTGGGACGACACGCTGCTGGTCTGGGGTGGGGAGTTCGGGCGGGCCCCCACCTCGGAAGGGCAGAAAGGGCGCGATCACGACCACTACGGCTTCACCCACTGGCTGGCCGGGGGTGGGGTGAAGGGGGGCCTCAGCTATGGGGCCACCGACGAGTTCGGCCTCTCGGCGGTCGAGAACCGCGTGCATGTGCACGACCTGCACGCCACCATCCTGCACCTGCTGGGTCTGAACCACGAGCAGTTGACCTACCGCTACTCGGGGCGCGATTACCGCCTGACCGACGTTCACGGCCAGGTGATCCACGACCTGCTCGCCTGAAAAAGGGGTCAGGTCCATTATTCGCATTCGTCAGCGAATTCCGGCTGGTTTCTTGGCCTTGGCGCGGCCTGGGGACACTCGCCGGGAGGAGACATTGCCGTCCCCCCCCGGCGACCCCGTTGCCGCGGAGCAGGCCGGCGACGGCTGATGTCGCAAGGCGCTGACCCAGGCCCGGTCAGGGGGAACTCTGGGGCTTGCGTCGCCAGAATTCCATCCGCGGCAGCGTGCGGGTCTGCCAGGTTCGCAGGTAGTCGCGGTACGCGGCCGAGTCTTCTCCGGCGGGGTCGTTCGCCAGGTTGCGAAAGGGCATCGGGGCGACCGTGGCGCACTGCCGCACGTTGGGGTCGCAGTCTTTGTCCCAGCCAACGTTGTGCAGGATGTAATCACGCTTCCAGCCGGCGGGGGGCGGGGGAGGCGGGGTGAATTCCAGCGTCAACTCGTCGCCGAAGCCAAACACCAGCAGGTGGTCGTCTTCGGTGGTCAGCAGCGGACGCACATCGCCGTACCGGGTGAAGGCCCCCTGCATGGGCAGCCAGAGGGTCGAGGGGTCGACCTGGTCGTAGAGATACGAATCGGGAGCGTTGTGGGGGTTGGTCACCCGGCGGGAAAAGCCGCGGTGGTGCAGGTCGGCCCGGGCCAATTCGACCGGAGTCTGCCGGATCTCGGCG
>CAIOTJ010000371.1 GCA_903861195.1 uncultured Planctomycetaceae bacterium
CGGTCCCGAAGTGATCTTCGTGAACGCGGGGGGTGCGGCCACTCCCGAGCAGGCGATGGCCGCCTGGCAGAATTCCCCTCCTCACCGGGCCCTGCTGCCGCAGATCCGGTTCATTCGCTGCTACGGCAACGACTGCGTCGGACGTTGATCCCTTCGGGAACCCGGGTCACTCGCCCGGCTTCCCCCGGGATTTGACCCAACAGACGTTTCTGCGAAACCCATTGGCCGCCGGTTCGGCCAATGGGTTTTTCTTTATCTCGGACGCGTGAACATTTTGTCACATCCCCCCTCAGGATTGGAATATTCCGTCTACGAATTGAGAGTCGTCTTGAAAGAGCACTCAGGGGTGAGTGAATTCATTACGTCGGGACGGCAAAATACTGACGGGTTTGCCGTGTTTCTCGGCTGCTGGCCGGCAACGCTGTTGGACGTCGAACCCAACGTCAGCGTGCTTGGTTTTGGTGAGGTTGGGGGTTGTCGCTCCCCACGGCTGGTGCAACCGCCTGGAACGCATGCTGGGAGTGGAACGCACCTGCTGATGTTCTGATTCTGAACATGAGTGAGTAGTGTTCGTAGTTGCATGTGTCTTGCGAGTCCAGTTTCCGTCGGTGAATGGACTTGAGGTCAACCGGGAGGCAGCACCGGGAAGCGGCGCTGTCCGCACGAACATTTCTCTGCGGGGGAGAGCAATGGAGGCAAAACTGGTGTCCCGTTCCCGGCGGGCACTGATTTGCACGGAGATGCGCAGTTGAGTCGTTTTCAGACGGGCCGGGTCGAGGACGATTCGGTCATGGCGCAGGAGCCACGCCGCGGTTCCCAACACCCGGGAGCGGAAGGTCGGGAGATGCCGGTCGCCGGCGAGAAGCCGAAACCGGTCGTCGCCAACCCGCACCTGTCCGTCGAACAGAGACGGTCCGTTTTGGCCTGGGGAACAGGTGCGCATCGCATTCCTTCAGCAGGTACAGCCATCGCGTTGATTGAACGGCAGGTCGCGCAATCGCCGGACCGCATCGCGTTGGTGTTCGGTGAAACAGCCTGGACCTATCGGGAACTGAACGAACAGGCCGAGCGACTCGCGCGAACGCTGGTCGCCGCCGGGGTCGGTCCCGAGGTGGTGGTGGGGCTGTCGGTCGATCGATCGCCGCGGATGCTGGCGGCGATGCTGGCGATCTGGAAGGCCGGTGGGGCCTATTTGCCGCTCGATCCCCAGTTGCCGGCGGCGCGGCTGAAGTACCAGGTGGAAAACAGCGGCCTGCGTTTGGCGCTGGTGGATCATGACGAGTGGGCCGCGTGGAGCGTCCCGGGCCTGCGGGTAATCGACCTGCGGGGGGCAGAGGCGGAACCTGCGGATGAAGCGACCTGGAGGGGGGGCCGACCAGCGGACGATCCGGAACGCTTGGCCTACATCCTCTATACCTCGGGGTCGACCGGGCGACCAAAAGGCGTGGAGGTGACGCAGGGCGCGCTGGTGAACCTGCTGGAGTCGATGCAGGAGTCGCCCGGTTGTGGCCCCGATGACGTGGTCTTGTGCACCACCACCTACACCTTCGACATCTCGCTGGTCGAGCTGTTCCTGCCGCTGGTCAGTGGCGCGCGGCTGGTTTTGGCCGAGTCTGGGGCCTTGCTGGATCCCGAAGGTCTCGATCGATTGATGCGACACAGGAGTGTCACCCTGGCCCAGGCGACACCTTCGACCTGGTGGGCTTTGGTTCAAGGCGGCTGGCGTGGTGGCCCCAGAGTGAGGGTGATCACTGGAGGCGAGGCACTGTCCGCGGACTTGGCGGCCGCGTTGCGGGAACGCTCCGGCGCTGTTTGGAATGCCTACGGCCCCACGGAAACGACCATTTATTCCATCATTTTCCGGGTTGGTGACAGCGATGATCCGACGTCGATCGGCCGTCCCATCTCCAACACCCGGGTGTATGTGCTGGATGAGCAACGTCGGTTGAGCCCTCCCGGGGAGGGCGGTGAGTTGTGGATCTCGGGGATGGGCTTGGCGCGAGGTTATCGCGGACGCCCCGATCTGACGGCCGAACGATTTGCCACAGTCTGCGTGGCAGGCACACCCGGTGAGACGATGTACGCCACGGGCGACCTCGTCCGATGGCAGGCCGATGGTCGGCTGAAATACCTCGGACGCCGCGACAACCAGGTGAAGATCCGGGGATTCCGGATCGAGCTGGGTGAGATCGAGGTGGTGCTGCGTGCCCAGCGTGGTGTGACGGGGGCGGTGGTCATCGTTCAGGGGAGCGACGACCCGAGATTGGTGGCCTACGTCATGGCGGCACAGGGAACATCGCTGGACGCACACCAGCTTCGCGGGGCATTGCTGAAGCAGCTTCCCGAATACATGGCGCCGACGGTGGTGCAACAGATCCCGGCGTTTCCGCTCACCAGCAGTGGGAAGATCGACCGGGGAGCACTGGCGGCACGGGAGGTGTCTGTCGCTCCCTTCGAAGGCCGGGAACCTCAGACAGCATTGGAACGGACGTTGGGCCGGATCTTTTGCGAACTGCTGCGCATCGATCGGCTCGATTGCGACACGGGTTTCCTCGCCCTGGGGGGCCACTCACTGCTGGCGACGCGTCTGGCATCGCGGATCCGCCGGGAGCTGGGGGTCGAACTGCCGATCCGCGTGATGTTTGAACACCCGACCGTGGCGGGGTTGGCCGAGTGGATCGAGTCGCAGTCGGGAGGCGCACCGGTGGTGCGACCTCGGCTGACACCGGAAACGCGTCCCGCGCGAATACCGCTGTCGGCCGCGCAGCGGCGGATGTGGTTCCTGCGGCAGTTCGAGACGGCGGCCGCCACCTATCACATTTCGCTGGCCAGGCGACTGACGGGGCCGCTTGACGTCGATGCGCTGCGGCTGGCGGTGCGTGATCTGCTCGAGCGACATGAGTCGATGCGGACGGTCTTCCCGGTCGAGGAGGGAGAGCCGTGGCAGAAGATTGTGCCGGTCGATCCCCTGGCGGTTCCTCTCGATGTGGTCCCAGCCACAGCGGCCAGCCTGGCGGACCAATTGCAAGAGGCTTCCATCCGGCCCTTCGACCTGGCGAGCGAGCTGCCGATCCGGGTGACACTGTGCGTGCTGGGACCGAACGAGCACGTGCTGCTGCTTGTGCTGCATCACATTGCGGCCGATGGGACTTCGCTGACGCCATTGTGGCGTGATCTGTCGACGGCGTACGCGGCGCGGCTGTCGGGAGAGCCACCCGCCTGGACTCCGCTGCCCCTCCAATATGCCGACTACACCCTGTGGCAACAGCGCTGGCTGGGACGCGCGGAGGATCCCGCCAGCGTCACCGCGCGGGAATTGCAATTCTGGCGCGAGGCCTTGGCGGGGCTGCCGGACGAGTTGACCCTGCCCACCGACCGCCCCCGTCCCCGCGTGGCCAGCTATCGGGGGGGCGCGGTTCCCATCGAGGTCGGCGCCGATCTGCTGTCCCGGCTGCAGCAGTTGGCGCGGGAAGAGAACGCCAGCCTGTTCATGGTGCTGCAGGGGGCTTTGGCGGTGCTGTTGTCGCGGCTGGGAGCGGGGACGGACATCCCGCTGGGGAGTCCGATCGCGGGGCGGCTCGATGAGGCGCTGCAGGATCAGATTGGGTTCTATGTGAACACGCTGGTGCTGCGGACGGATGTCTCGGGGAACCCGACGTTCCGGGAAGTGTTGCGGCGGGTGCGGGAGTTCGACCTGGCGGCGTTCGGACATCAGGAACTTCCGTTCGAACGGCTGGTGCAGGAACTGCAGCCGAGCCGGTCGCTGGCCCGGCACCCGCTGTTCCAGGTGATGCTGGTGCTGCAGAACACGGGGATTGTGGAGGAAATGCTGGGAGGGTTGGCGATTGCCGAGGAGCCGCTGCCGCAGACGACGGCGCGGTTCGATCTGTTGTGGAATCTCACGGAGACGGCGGGTGGGGAGCTGCGGGGCAGTCTGGAATACGCCGACGATCTGTTCGATCGCGAGTCGGTCAGTCTGTTGGTGCGACGGTTCGTCCGATTGTTGGAATTGATCACAGAGCAGCCCGAGCGTTCTGTTGCGCAATTCGAGTTGGTGGATCGGAAAGAGCAGGAACAGCTCAAACGGTGGGGTTGCGGTCCGAATCGGCCAGTACCGCCTCTGGCGATTCACGAAATGTTTGCCCGGCAGGTGGCGGTATCTCCTGAGGCAGTTGCTCTGGCCTGGCTGGATGAAACCTGGAGTTACGATCAGCTCGACACGGTGTCGGATTCAATCGCGCAACAACTGGTGGCGATTGGGCTGCCCAGCGATTCGGTCGTGGGGGTCTGCGTCCCCCGGGGGCCGCGGCAGATTGCTCTGTTGCTGGGCATTTTGAAGGCGGGCGGAGCGTATCTTCCGCTCGATCCGAAGTTGCCCGTGGCCCGTCTGCTCCAGATGGTCGAGTTGGCCCAACCATTCGTGGTGGTCACCGAGCAGGGGGCCTGCGGCGAACCGGCCCAGGAATTGGGGATTCGGGTGTTAATCCCCGAATGGAATCGCCGCAGAGCGACACAGCGGCTACCGCATGTCTCACCACGAAGCCGGGCCTATGTGTCGTTCACGTCGGGTTCCACGGGCCGGCCCAAAGGGGTGGAAATCGAGCATCAGAGCGTGATCCGGCTGGTGCATGAGCCCGACTATGTGCACCTGGTGCCGGGGATGCGGGTGGCCCACTTCGCCCCATTGGCCTTCGATGCCTCGACATTCGAGATCTGGGGGCCGCTGCTCAATGGCGGGGTCTGTGTGCTGATTCCCGAGGAGGCCCTCGCATTCGAGGAACTGCAGCAGCAATTGCAACGGCACCGCGTGGAGACCATGTGGCTGACCGCCGCGCTCTTCAACACGATTGTGGATGAACGCCCCTCCCTGCTGTCCGGATTGACGCAGTTGCTGACGGGAGGTGAGGCGCTGTCAGTGGCCCACGTCCGTCGTGCCCGGAAGTTCCTGGGACCGCGCGTCCGGCTGATCAACGGGTATGGTCCGACCGAGTGCACGACCTTCGCGAGTTGTCATGAGATCAGACAGGAGGACTGTGATCGGGGAACGTCGATTCCGATTGGCCAGCCGATCGCTTCCACTCTGGCGCTGGTTCTCGATGAATCGCACGCCCTGGTGCCGGTGGGAGTGGTGGGAGAGCTGTATCTGGGAGGCGCGGGATTGGCGCGGGGTTATGCCGGCCAACCCGAATTGACCGCCGAACGTTTCGTGACCGATCCGCTGGGAATTGCGTCGGACGGACGGCTGTACCGCACGGGCGATCTGGTCCGCTGGCGAAAGGATGGCCGTCTCGAATTCGCGGGGCGAATCGATAACCAGGTGAAGATCCGAGGACTGCGGATCGAGTTGGAGGAGATTGAGGTGGTGCTGCGCAGGCAGCCGGGGGTCGCGGAGGCGGCGGTGACGGTGGCGGGCGAGGCCACGCGGCTGAATGAACGTCTTGTGGCGCACGTGGTGGCGGTGCCGGGGGCGACGCTCGATCTCGACGCCTTGCGGCAGTCACTGCGCAGCCAGTTGCCCGAGTACATGGTGCCGACGGTCCTGCCGCCCCTCACGGCGCTCCCCCTGACCAGCAACGGAAAGGTTGACCGCCGGGAGTTGAAACGCCGCGCCGGGGAAGAGACGCAGAGCGAGACGCTGGAACCGGGCCGTCGGCCGCAGACTCCGACCGAGCAGACGCTCGCCCGGATCTGGTCGGACTTGCTGGCGTGTGAGGTGGTGGATTGCGAGACGAGTTTCTTCGCCCTGGGCGGGCACTCGCTGCTGGCGGTGCGGCTGTTCCACCAGATCGAGCGGGCGCTGGGGGTCCGTCTGCCGTTGGAAACGTTGTTCCACACGCCGACGATCGGGGGGCTCGCCGCGTTGATCGATGGCCAGCGCGCCGCGCCGGCGGCTGCGCCGACCGCTCAGGAACTGGTGGTGCTCCTGCGGGCCGGTGGGAATCGGCCCCCCCTGATCCTGCTGCCTTCGGCCTCGGGAAATGTGCTGTTCTGGCAAAAGCTGCTGCCGTATCTGCCCGAAGGGCTGCCCGTCCTGGCGTTGGTTCCCCGGCGAAACGCCCAGGGCGAGCCCGTGTGGGATTCACTCACCCAGGAGGTGGCCCCCCTGTGTGAGGCGCTCGACCGGTCTCAGCCGACGGGACCCCTGCAGTTGCTGGGATACTCCGCGGGCGCGTATGTGGCACAGGAACTGGCCCGGCAGTTGGAGGAGCGGGGGCGCGAGGTGCGCTTCCTGGGGCTGATTGACACCGGTCCGGCGGGGTTGCCGGCGGAGGGGGCCGGCCGGCTGCGCAAGTTGCCGGGCTTCGTACGGAATCTGGGGTATTGGCTGCGGGACAACAACTACCGCAACTCGTGGCGGAATCTCAAGCGGCGGTGGGGTGGGTTGCGGACGCGACTTCGCTCCGGACGCTCGCGAGAGCCGCGAGAGCC
>CAIOTJ010000372.1 GCA_903861195.1 uncultured Planctomycetaceae bacterium
GATGCCGCTGCCCAGAAAGACCGTCGCGAAGAACCGATCCTCGCGGGCGGCGACGTGGTCGCGGATCACTCCCATGAACCACAGGAACGCGATTCCCGCGAGGGGGATCAGCTTGAGTGACCAGCCCAGCCACTGGCGGGCGGCGGGGTCGGCCAGCCAGACGCCCGGCTCGGCCGGATCCGCCGGCACTGCCAGCCGCAGCAGGAGCAGGCTGGTGCTGAAGAGCACCGCGAAGACAATGCCACTGACCGCCACCCCCTGCGGCGCGGGAGGCGGCGCGTCGTGCAGCGGGAGAGATTCGGGCCGGTTGGGCATGGAACCAACTTTCGGGAGAGCAAGCCGCCGCGCCGGGAGGTGAAAACGGCCCCGCACCGCGAAAAATGGACCTGTCCCCTTATTGGAACCATTCGGGTTCGAGCACGGCCACCCGCAGGTCGATGACGTCCTGCATGGCCCAGTCGGGGAGATACTCGCAGGTCCAGTAGTTGACGATGGCCCGCCCCGATTTGGTGAACCGGCAGCCGGGGTTTGAGAAGGCCCGGGTGGGATCGGTCTCGATGTCGCCGACCCGCTGCCACGTCTTTCCGTGGTCCCGCGAGATCGCCGCGGTCAGGGGACTGCGCTTGCCGTAGTGCGAGCGGAACGCCGGGTCGTAACTGTTGTTCCAGATCATCACCAGGTGGTCGGTCCCGGGCCGGCGGACCAGCTCGGGGCACGACTCGGGAGACTGCAGCCCAATGGGCCGGGGCTCGCTCCAGGTGGCGCCGTCATCGGTCGAGTCGGACACGTGCAGCTTGCCCAGTTGATTGCGCATCACCATCAGCACCCGCCCGGTCGCGGTCTGTTCGACATGCGGCTCCATCGCCCCCCGCTTTGCCAGTTCGAGACGCGATTTCGACACGGTCCAGGTGCGGCCATCGTCGTCGCTGAAGAGCGCGGTCGCGGCATAGGGACCGGTCTCGGCGGGCTTTCCGGGGGCCGGGGGACTGGCCGGCAGCAGCAGCCGTCCCGACGCCAGCCGTTTGATGGTGGCATTGCACAGCGCCAGATCACTCCCCGCCGCCGTCTCGGCCAACGGTTGAAAGCTGGCCCCTTCGTCGGCCGATTTCCAGATATGGATGGTCAGCGAGCCGGGGCGGTGCTGCCGCATGAACATCAGCAGAATCCCTCCATCCTGGGCCCGGATCAGATTGGGGGAATAGACATTCAGGTCCCCTTCGGCGGTGTTGGTGACCACGCGGTGGCGGGCCCAGGTGCGGCCCCCGTCGGCCGACTCCTGGGCGACGAAGCGGGTCTTGGCGAAATCGCTGCCGGTGCCCGAAAACTCCATGTAAACCAACAGCAGCCGGCCATCGCTCAGCTCGATCACATCCCCCTCTCCCTTGCGGGTCGTCTCGGGCGTGCTGCGGGCCACGGTGACGATCAACTTGCCGGCCGGATCAACCGCCGTCTGGGCCGGTCGGGGCACCAGCGATAACTGGGGCTCGGCGGCCACGAGGGGAGAGCAGAGGCCAAGGCAGGCCAGCGAAACGATGAGGCGTGAGGTGGGAACGTGCCTAAGCATGGGAGAGTGACCTGCATGAGCGGTTCATCGAAGGAACCCGGGGCTGGTGGAGTGTGCCCGGAACCACCGTTCCAGGGCGCAGCGAACGCCCCGGCCCGGTGGTACTGCTCTCGCAGGATAGCAGAGATCAGTGAGGGGGGCCTGCGAGAGACAGTCCGGTTGAGTGGGCGTGCCCCGTCGAGGTGTTCGGTAAACCACTCAGCTCGCGCCGAACCAACGACGCAACTTTCGTCGCAGTGGCCGCAGATCACCACGCAGTTCGTGTTCCCAGATGCGCAAGACCCGCCAGCCGCGCTCCCTGAGGGTGCGATTGACAAGTCGGTCGCGGGTTTGGTTCGTGTGAAGTTTCCTGTTCCAAAAATCGCGATTTTGAGCCGGGGCGGAGTAATGTCGAGGGCACCCATGCCAGAAACAGCCATCGACAAACACCGCGATCCGCCTCTCGGGGAACAGAAAATCAGGGTGGCCGAACAGGGGCCGGTGCCGTCGCCAACCGCTGATGAGCAGTTCGCGAAACAGGGCGGCCAACCGACCCTCCGTCCGCTCGTTGCCACGTCCACGAATCCGGGACATGACCTCCGAGCGTTTCTGAACGGAAAAGACATCGGTCATGGGGACTATTCCGGGACGGCTGACAGCAAGTCGATCAGTTGCTGGATCTTCTTGAGCCCCATCCCCTTGATGGCAACGAGTCGGTTCCAATCCTCGCGGACATAGTGAGCGACCGGTTCTTCGCGCCGCGAGGCAATCCACCGGCGATTGGCCAGGATCTCCAGCTCCCCCAGGGTGCGGGGGTCGTCCCGGTATCGACGCCGCAAAGCCTCCCACCGCAGGGCCATTCCGGTATCAGCCGGAGTTTCATCGCGGTAGGAGTTGGGGGCCAATGAACGTTTCCAATTCTCTGGCAGGGGGAGCTCCTTCTCCAGAAACTTCAGCCAACAGGTCTCGCGCTTGGCGTGTTCGGTGGGATTGCCCTCCATTTTGCTGAAATGCTTGTGGGCCGCGGCCAAAACGACCTTCAACGCGTCGCAGAGGCTGGTTGGCACGTTCTGCGCCTCCCAGATCTTATCCAGTGGCAACCGCCATCCGGAGTGGTGCACCAGCCACGAAACCGCATAGGCGACGCTTTGGGCCCTGAGTGCGACCAAGTCGAGTGTGCCGAAGAGTTTTTCTGCCGTACGAAAAAACAACAGCCGGGCGACAATATGTTTGTACAGAAGCAGATCGATTCCCGCCGTCGATTCGGAGCCGACCCGCTCCGCATAAATGGTGAAATTCTTTTCGGCCCCCAGACAGACAAATTGGGGCAAGCCCACCCAGCAATTCTCGCTTTTGGCGAGGTCGGTCTTGGTGAATTTCTGGTGTCTTGGATTCTGGCTGTCCCACTCCCGCCGCGCCGCGGGTGTGCTGTTTCGCGCGCGATCGTCGGCATACGACCCCCGCGACCGCTCGTAGTACCAGTGCGATCCGCGGTCGAGACCGGAAACCCCCGGAGCCCAAACGGAACGCGACAGTCTTTCGAGATCGCGATGAAAGACCCCATTCGCGGCAAAATCGGCCGTATTGATTTTGTTTTGGCTGTTGGCGAACAACGAAATTTTGGGGACCAATTCCTGCACAATCTGCGGATTGGGGACCACGGTCAGCTTCATCTGAATGGTCGCATGGGAGACGTCCAGTTGCGATTTCCGCACGGCGTAATGGATCGAAGCGGTCGTCTGACCACCGTTGACAATCTGGAAATCGATCACCGATCTGAGTTGCACAGCACCATCGTCATGTTCCCAACACCGATGCGCGAATTTGCGGAACCTTCGAGATTGCGCTTTCGGGAATCGAGCCCCAACACCGCTTGGCGATCCGCAATTGGGTCTGGGACCGCAGATCATTGTGGATGCCGGCCAGAATGATGACCACTTTGTAGCCGGCATCCAGAGCCTTTCAGAACAGTCCCGTGTAGTTGACGTTTTCCCAACTGCACTGACCCAACAACCATGTCACGGCGATCCCAAGGACCCGCGCGCCGAGGCCATTCGAGCCGCTCGAGAACCAGATCCGGGATGCGATCGTTACTCTCCAACACAATTGGAGGAAGCCCTTTTTCCGTTTGAAGATAACGCTGTTATTGATTCCAGAATCGCCGTTCAATCGAGGTTCGTTGGTTGTGCAAGCATGGCTAATGTCCCCGCATGCTGGTGTCATCGAGAAGCAGGCCATCTCCTATTGTCACCGAAAACATCTGCCCCAGTTCATCAGACAATTCATCAACGTTCAGCAGGTTCGCGGCCGGATTGACCAGGCAGACCACCTCGATCGTCTGCTCCGCGAATTCCCGAATCTGCTGAGGAGTCCGCTTGGGAAGGGCAGACAGCAGGTTTGACGCAATAATTACGGCTGTTTTGAAGGCAGCCTGTTTTCCAGCAACTTGATCAGCCATGACGTCATTTCTCCTGCAAATGCTGCAAAAGGCCAGGATCTTTTAAGAAGGGATGCAAGGGTCGAGGCAAGTCATTTCTCGATCCGAAGCGCGATCCTTTCCCCGTCGCATAGCCACCGCCTCAGCCTTGTTCCCAGCCGTGTCTGATGAAGTTGGAAACTGTTGTTATGTTCCCAAGTGTTCGAAATGGTAATCACTTCTGCGAGGAACAACAATGTCCGGGTGGGGGGAGGGGGGTGGTCTGTTGCAGACGCCTGGTGCTTTGTCACCTCAACACCCGTGGGTTGTGGACCGTGGTTCGTGGGACCGAAGGGGGGAACTTGTCGTCGAGCTCACGACGGAAGCGAAACTTAGCCTGGCCCAGCAGACGACGGCCGGGTCCGGAACAAGTCTGAAGGACTTGCATATCCTAGCCCGGGGTTGCCACGGAACGTGGCTACCCCGGGTGACAGTCCCAGACACGACTCAATCCTGAAGGGATTGCATATGCCCAGATGGCGTGCTTGCGCGGAGCGGCGGATTGCGTAGGGCCGGGACTTGTGGGCCCGGGTAGCGCAATGTTGGCGGTGTGGTGCGAGGACGAGGGGGCGTTTATTGGCGAGCCGAGTCGAAAGCAGGTCCCCCTATGCATTCCCTTCAGGAATGCAGCGCCGTTGGGGGGGCGCCCACCCGGGGTAGCCAGCGCTCCGCTTGGCAACCCCGGGCTAGGGTATGCATTCCCTTCAGGAATGGTTGGGCCGTCTGGTTCGAGTGCACGGGAGGGTCGTAGATCGTCGGACCGTTTGGGGAATTCGTCATCGAGCCCACATCGGAAGCGATCCCCCTGCCGGCATCGCAGACCTCCGGATGTGTCGCCTTGGTCTGCATCTCCCGTCATCGATCGGAATCCCTGTTTGTTGCGGTGGCACACACTGGTTTGTGTCGCTGGACCCTGTGACGCGGCGACTACCGATTGGGAGGACACACGTCGCAACGAGTTGCACCAACGTTTGCCCACTGTGCATCGCCTCGTGGTTCGTTTTTTTGGAATGGCGACGCAGGCGGGCGAGGCAATTAAAAACCGGCTTGCCTTGGGCGGGGCAGGAAAACCACCGGCGTTGCCCTGCTTACAACTCCAGCACCGCCCACACGATATTGTGCCGGTCGCCGGTGAGGCGGGCCGATTCGAGCATCGCTTTGAGGTCGGGCTGGACGAAGTCGTGGAATTTCTGCCGACCGTTCAGATTGATCTGCAGCTTTTTGTCGAAGTTGATGAAGCCCCCCTCCGGGGTCAGCCGCAAGACCGTGCGGCCGGTGCGGTTGGTGACCTCGATGCGGTTGCCCGGCTGCATGACTTCGGCGGTCACCCGCAGCGGTTTGGGAACCTGCCGGCGATCGGGGTCGGCGGTCCCCAGGCGGTTCGCCGTGGGAATGTCTCCCACATCCAGCCAGTAAAACCGCTGCTCGCTGTTCCGCAGGGTCTTCATGTCGAGCTTCGGGGGCAGCCGGTTCCGCTTCTGCCGGCCCATCCAGTCGAACAGCACGTGGATCTCGCCGTAGAAACTGTCGGCTCCCGAGCCGACGTATTCGGCCATGAGGCAGTCGAAGCGGGCCTTCATCATGCGCTCGAGTTCGCGGCTGTTGCGGGCCACCGTGTCGCGATCGAGTTCCCCCAACACCACGAAAAACGACGTGTGGCGGGCGTTCTCCCAATAAAACTGGCAGATCTGGTCGCTGACACCGGCAATGGGAATGACCCCCGCGAACAGGTCGGGATGCGACATGCCGATTTCAAACGCGCCATCGGCCCCCATCAGGTGTCCGGCCAGAAACACGCGATCGTGATCGACATGAAACCGCCGCCCCACATCGCGCAGCGCCTCGAGCACCTGCGCCTGGGCGCGGGCGCTGTAGTCGTACTGCGACTGGTTCTCGCGGGTCATGTAATGCGGGGCCACCACGATATAGCCATGCCGCGAGGCCTGCCCCGGGCGTTCGGGTGTGCCGGCCCAGAAGACCGCTTCCTCTTCCGGAGTGCGTCCCTGGGCGTGGAGGGCGACGATGACCGGATAGGCGTTCTCGGGACGGTACTCGGGAGGCAAATAGACGGCATAGCGCACGGGGAGTTCCTCGCGCGGGCCGGTGGGGTTGAGGGTGGTGATCACTCCGGGGGCCGCCCCCAGCGCATCGAGCGGATCGGGGACGAGGGGCAGCAACTGGGCAATCCGCTGCGGACCCACCCCCTCCAGCAGCCGGAGTTGCTCGAGCAATTCGGACCGGTCGATGTCGTTGTCGGTCTGGCTGCGCAGATAATCGATCACCAGCGAGCGGGCCTGCCAGAGCGCGATGGCCTGCGGCAGGTCGGTGGTGGCGTTGTCGCTTCCGACGACCCAGCCCGAGAGGGCCAGGGCCAGGCGGTCGGCCGCGGGAAGGCTGGTGTCTCCCGACAGGTTCAGAAACGCTTCGAGCCGGCCCATCGCCGCATGATTGAGATTCGCCAGCAACTCGGTCCGCAGCGGGGCGACCTGGTCGGCCAGAGTCGCGTCTTCGAGTTCCGACTGCAGGTCGGCCAGCAGGTCACGGACCCGCACCGACTTCGCCAGAGACTCGTCATACACCCCCTGCAGCTCGCGGACCTCGCGCAGAATCGTGGGGGCGACATTTTCGGCGGGAAACTGCCGCAACGCTCCGTTCACGAACGCATGTTGCCCCCCGCGCTGCCGCAGTTTGAGCTCGGCCACAATCCGTTGCGCCCGGTCTTGCGCGAGGCTTTGCCGGACCCCCTCGATGATCTTCGCCTGGTCGGGAAAGTCGGTGCCGATGGTCACCAATTCGCGCTCGGCCAATGGGTAAAGCTGCGCCTGGATGAAGAACCGCGCGAGCTTGAGGCGCTGGTCGAGATTGGTGCGGTCGGTGACCCGCCGCAGAATCGCCTCCAACTGGTCGGTGGGAATCGAGGTGGTGGGGAGGGCGGTCTCCCACTTGTAGTTCAGCGCGTTGAGCCGGGCGGTCTCGGGAGTGAGCTCGCTGATCCCCTGGATGATTTGCAGTTCTCCCTGGGGCCCTTGCAGGCGTACGCTACGGCGGCCGAACTCATCGAACGGGGGTGGATCTTCGAGATAACTTCCCACCAGGGCCAATTCGCGGTTCGAGCCCGAGCGGCGCTCGTGCTTGAGGGTGTAGCGTTCTTCCCGGCCGAGATCGGCGTCGAGGGCCACTTCCTCGGCCTGGAACCGGGGCAGAAAGTACCGCCGGACCGGCTGGCTGACCATGAGGATGGGCTGGGCGACAATCTCGGTGCTGGGTTTGGGTTTCTTGGGCCCGGTGTAGAGGGTCTCGACCTTGACGGGGGTCCCCCGCAGAACCAGCCCGTTCTTCAACTTCACTTCGCCGGCCGCGACGGAGCGGGCAACCAGAGCCAGCAGAATCAGAGGCAGGAATCGTCGCAGCCCCGTCCGAGCTCGCAGGGGCAGTTGGGGGGACCGAGGGGTGGCCGGGGGATCGGGAAACCTTCCCCCGGGCGAACCGGAACCAGACTCGCCAACAACCACGTCCATGTCACCTGCCAGTGGGGAAAACCGGGACGAACACCGCGTCCGAGCGTCTGCGTAAGTATACCAATTGACCGTGATTGACCAGTCGAGTTTCCGGCGGGGCAGCGGCGGGGCGGGGCGGGGCGGGGGGCCAAA
>CAIOTJ010000373.1 GCA_903861195.1 uncultured Planctomycetaceae bacterium
CCGAGAGACGTGGCGGTCGATTGACCACCCAGCCTTCGAAGCCTTTGTGCTGTCATCGCAGACAGGGCAGGAACCGAGACCGCCGCAGCAAATCCAAGTCCCGGGCCGCCGAAATCGTGGTTCGGGAACTAATCAGTTACGAACACGGAGGATCAGCGCATGAGAGTGGCCAAGACCATTACGTTGAGTGCGAAAGAGCGGGCAACGCTGACCAAATGGTCGCGCGGCCGCAGCACACCGGCACGCCTGGTACAGCGTGCGAAAATCATCCTGGCCGCTGCGGAGGGCCGCCAGAACAAGGACATTGCGGCGGAGTTGGGCTGCACCAAGCGCACCGTTGGGATCTGGCGGAATCGCTTCGCGGCGGAGGGGATCGCCGGAATCGAGCAAGACGCCCCGCGCCCCGGTCGCCGAGCTGTGGTCCGCGAGGAAAAGGAAGCGGAGATCATTCGCAAGACGACCCAGGAGACTCCTCCTCACGCGACACAGTGGAGTGTGAGAACCATGGCGAAGGCGATGGGGGTCAGCAAAGACACGGTGAGGCGCGTCTGGCGTGATAATGGCCTGAAGCCGCATCGCACCAAGAGCTTCAAGGTTTCCAATGATCCGAACTTCGTCGAAAAACTGGTGGATGTCGTCGGACTGTATCTCGATCCTCCGGAACATGCGTTGGTGTTGTCGTGTGACGAAAAGAGCCAGATTCAGGCTCTGGATCGTACCCAGAAGAGTCTGCCAATGTTTCCGGGACGCCTCAAGACGATGACGCACGACTACAAGCGTCATGGCACCACCACGCTGTTCGCGGCCCTGGAACTCGCCGAGGGGCGGATTATTGCCGAGTGCATGCCCCGTCATCGTCACCAGGAATGGATCAAGTTTCTGAAAAGGATCGATGCCGAAACACCCCCCGATCTCGATCTGCACCTGATTGTCGACAACTACTGCACACACAAGCATTCGAAGGTCAAGAGTTGGCTGCAGCGTCATCCGCGCTTTCACATGCATTTCACCCCGACCTCCAGTTCATGGCTGAACATGATCGAGCGATGGTTTCGTGACATTACTCAGGCGCGAATTCGCAACGGAAGTTTCCGAAGTGTGGACAAGCTTGAGCGGGCGATTCGAGACTACATCGATCATCACAACGCCAACCCCACGACATTTGTCTGGACCAAGAAAGCGGCCGACATTCTGGAAAAGGTCGAGCGAGCGCGGGCCGCACTGAATAAGATCCCATCAGAGTGAGACACTACACTAGTAGATGGGCCAGATGCGTGATAACAATATGATAGATAAAGACTTACGACGAGAGTCGCAAGCCGTTCCACCAAAGGGCGGGCCGACTTTCTGGCACAGTGGCACCGCAAACACAACCCCAAACGGCTTGGGGTCGGCGCTCGATACTGGGTTTGGTGGGACTGTTTGCCATGGTCATTTTCAGTCAATGATCTGG
The DNA here is from genome assembly GCA_903861195.1 of uncultured Planctomycetaceae bacterium. Lineage (GTDB taxonomy): Bacteria > Planctomycetota > Planctomycetia > Planctomycetales > Planctomycetaceae > UBA10511. The sequence goes on from CAIOTJ010000373.1 coordinate 1,454, forward strand.
GCAATGGGGCGGCGCAGGATTAAGATTACCTAGGGAGTTCTTCTGAACAGATGGACCCACATGGCGACTGAACATATTGTACCCCTTGGGGGTGGTCTCAACTTGAGGAGAGGTTCTTTGAGTCAACCGCGAGGTGTTGCGGTGACGTACAACGCGCCTCCGCTGGTGGAGGTGGCGATGTCGATTCAGTTTGAACCTTCCCGGGAACTGAATTCGGCCCATCTTGGGGCGTTTTGGATGACTCAACGTCATCAGTTACCGATTGTCCGAACCCTGCAGCCAATTCCCGCCGTGAGTGATGATTTTGGCGGCGCAGGCCAATGGCTGCCGCCGGCATTGCAATTCGCCTTGAAGTCCGAGCCTGATTGCCGACTGCAGATGGTTTCATCCGACGATCAGTGGATGTGCCAGTTGCAGCGGAATCGAATCGTCATCAATTGGAGACGACGTAACGAACAGTACCCACGATTCGATACGACGTTAGCACGATTTCGTGACGGCTGGAATTCCTGGCGAATATTTCTAAAAGACATCGGTCTTCCACCAACCCGGCCGCAGATCTGGGAACTGACGTATGTGAACCGAGTTGCACAAGGGGAACTCTGGGCCCGACCCGGGGACTGGCACCGCATCTTTCCCGGACTGTGGGGGGGACCGTTCGCCGGCCCGGCAGACTCCCAACTCCGCGGTTTTCATGGGCAATGGGTCTGGGAGTCCCGCGATCCTCTTGCACGATTGTACATCGAGCCCCAGCCGGGGCGCTCTTCCGAGCCACCGCATCACGACGAACTGATTCTCAGTTTGACCGCCCGGGGGCCATTCGCCTTGTCCGCGACCGAGGACAATTCAACCGTCGAATCTGAGATGAGCCGGATTGAGGCTGGGCTCGTGGGGGGAAATGCTCTGATTGTCTCGGCCTTTGATGGAATGACATCGGACGCTGCCAAAACCAACTGGGGACGCCATGCCAACCACGAGTGAATCCATTTCCGGCTGGTTCAGCCGATTCGGTGATGTCGTTGGGCCATTCCTGCCACAAGATGGAATTGCCACCGAAACCCAACCGCGGGAAAGCCCAGAGTGGAACATCTGCATTGATGAACTGCTGAAGGTTCGGACCAACGCTTCGGCACTTGGCGAGGTGCCGCCAAATCCCACTGCGATCGATGCCGGCCTGAGGTGGCTCATATACCTGCAAAAGCAGTGTCCCGCCGCTCCTCCCACCTGCATCATTGCCGAGCCGGGTGGGGGCCTGATCATTGATCGCCGGGTTGTCTTGGAAGATGGCCAGGAGTCAATCTGTGAATTGACCTTCTACAACAATGGTCGTGCGGAATTCACCGTCTACCTCAACGGCCGTGTTGAGGATCTTGAGGATATTCCTCTGGACCCCGAAACGTAGGTCGGTTGCGCGTCGTTTGGCCAAAAGATCGACACAGTCTGGTCCCGTTTGATGCCGACACCCGATGTGGAATTCGTAGAAGAGGTGTTGTATCGCCAGATCTCTCCTGGAGGTACACCCATCTACTTTGATCCCAACCGCGATCCTGTCGTTCATTCGGCCGCCTTGTTGCCGTCCCACCAGGACACGGATGGGTTGTCGCTGATTCGCAGTCGATTTCGGACCGAAATCTGGGCTGCGTATCGTGCCGAGAAACCCGACGTGCGGTTCCGGTTGGCGTGTTTGCCGGCAAGCGAGTTGCGCCTCCTCGACACCAAGACGGAGTTTCCAGATCCCAAGTACTTGCCGACCGAGGATGGTCTGGACAACCGGTTTGGTGAACCCTGGGCACATTGTGTCGCAACCCATATCAACCGGACCGACTATGAAAATGATCGGAATGTGAAAAAACGCATCAAACAATGGGCCCTCGCATTGGCGAAGGGAATCGCCCCAGCTTCGATCTGGGGTCCATTTCAAGAACCTGATGACAGTGTGCCTTATCGTCCTGCGAAGATGACTTGAGTGCGGCAGCGCGGTCACAAATGAGCAGCATAAAGGTGTCAGGAACCTTTTCCTTAAAAGGTTCCTGAGTAACTGATTAGTTCCCGAACCACGATTTCGGCGGCCCGGGACTTGGATTTGCTGCGGCGGTCTCGGTTCCTGCCCTGTCTGCGATGACAGCACAAAGGCTTCGAAGGCTGGGTGGTCAATCGACCGCCACGTCTCTCGG
>CAIOTJ010000374.1 GCA_903861195.1 uncultured Planctomycetaceae bacterium
ACGAACGACTTGTGTTTCTCCAGCCGATTGAGGATCGTCTTCAGTTGCATCCTGTGGCTCCGGGGGGCGTACGCCGGTTGTCTCTTCAACTCCCAGCTTACTCTCCCGCCCACAGGATGCGCTTCTTTCCCCCCCAGGGCCGCACTCGCCCCCTTCCGCCTTCTGTCGAGCCCGAGCTACACTCCATTCTCTTTTTACCCACAGATTCAGGTGAGGAGGCCAATAATTAACGACCTGAAACCTGAAGGGGTGCGCTTCACGCGTGGATTGGGCCAGCCGGCCGCGCCGTCGGTTTCGGGATGGCAAAGACGCAATTCGCATTTGGCCCATGATCGATTCGTATGCCGCACGTTAAACCAGCACCTCGGGGGCGAAGGATCCGATCCAAGACGGCCCGTGCGCCGGGAGGTGTCGGCGGAATGAGATGGAAACACAGACGGGTTGTGTGCGGGAGGGGGGAGCGCGGACCATGGTCGTGCTGGCCGCATGGGAAGACGGCTAAAGCGGCGTAGTGCGAGTGGGGGGTTGGCCGGGGGTTGTTGGACCGACAAACCTGGAGGTTCGTCGCCACGGGGTGGGGAGGCCGGTGGGGCTGGAATGGTGAGGGACGGTTGATTCGGATTCGATTCTCTCAGTTGGTACTATTGGGTCTATGAACGCCGTGCCCAAACTCTCTTACGGACCCCTGCCACTGCCGACGCGGTGGCTGCTGTCTCCCCTGGCGGGTTACACGAATCTTCCCTTCCGGCGCGTGGTGCGGGCCTTGGGGGGATTGGGGCTGGCCACGACCGATCTCGTGAATTCCCGGGCCCTCGTGGAAGGGTCGGAGAAAACCCTGGAGTTGACCGCCACCTGCCCGGAAGACACGCCGCTGGCGGTGCAGATCTTTGGTGCCGAGCCGAAGTACCTCTGCGAGGCGGCACGCCGGCTGGAGGGGGCGGGGCATGCCTCGGTCGACATCAATATGGGCTGCCCGGTGGGAAAGGTCACCAAGACCGGTTCGGGGGCCAGCCTGATGTGCCGTCGCGAAGAGACGATCGAACTGGTCGAGGCGGTGGTGCGGTCCGTCTCGATTCCCGTCACGGTCAAAATGCGGCTCGGCTGGGACGATCAAAACATCACCGCGCCCGCCTTTGCCCGCGCCTTCGAAGAGGTGGGGGTGGCCGCCGTAGCGATTCATGGCCGAACCCGGGCCCAGGGATTCTCGGGACAGGTTAACCGGGATGGGATCCGGCAGGTCGTGGAGGCAGTACGAAAAATTCCGGTAATCGGCAATGGCGATGTGCTGAGCGTGGCCGACGCCGAGGTCATGCTGCGAGAGACCGGCTGCGCGGGGGTTTCCATTGGCCGGGGGGCACTTGCCAATCCCTGGATTTTCCGTCAACTGCACCAGTGGGAACAGACGGGCCGATCTGATCCGCCCGGGAACTTCGACGATCGCCTGGGACTGTTACGGCAGCAATTTGGCTATGTGATCGAGCTGCGGGGGGCCGACCGGGCCGTCTCCTTTTTCCGGAAGATGGCCCACTGGTATCTCAAGGCGATGCGGGTCGCTCCTCACCTGAGACACAAGACGCAGTCGGCCCGGAACGTCGACGAGTTCTTCGCGGTTCTGGCCGAGATCGAAGAACGGGGACCGGCGGTCGGCAGTCGGACCGATCAGCCCGAGATGACCGTTGCGGTCCCCTCGGGACCCAATGCGCACTGGTAGCCGGGGGATCCATCAGCCGCCGCGGCGGATACGCCTCAGGCGGCGAGTTTTCGGCGGCGGCGCAACTGTTTGAGAATTTGTGCCGCCAGCCGCGACGGCTCGAGCGTTGCCCGGCGGGAATTGGCATCGAGGGTCTCCCCGGTGAAGACTTCCGGGGTACCGCAGCGCCACAGCGGGGTGCGATGGGTGGGGGAATCGACCAGCCATTCGGCGATCGCCGCGCCGAAGCCTCCCAGCAGACCGTGGTCCTCCAGCGTCACCGCCAGGGGGAACCGGTGGAGATTGGTGTCGAGCCAATCTGCGTCGAGTGGTTTGATCGACGGGCAACTGACCACCGCCGCCTCCACTCCGTTCGATTCGAGCAGCCGGGCCGCCTCGAGCGCTTCGCCCAAAACGTCTCCAGAGGCCAGCAGACAGAGTTCGGACCCGGCACGCACCGGAATGAATCGCCCGGGCCGGATCTCGGTCGGTTCGGAATGAATGCGCGTGCCCGTGGTCCCGGCCAGCCGGATGTAGGTGGCCGACGTGCGCGACAGCGACGCCCGCAGTACGACGGTGAATTCCAACTCGTCGGCGGGGCAGGCGATCGCCAGGTTGGGCAGGGGCCGCAGCAGGGCCACATCGTGTCGGCAGACGGTCGAGTCGTCGCCGCCCCGTGGCGGTGCATCATGTCCCACGAGGGTGACCCGCGCCCGGTGCCGGCAGATCTGCGAATGGATGCTGTCGAGGCATCGCGTGGTGAGATGCGAGACCGCCCCCAGCACGATCGGCCGCAGTCCCGACAGCGCCATGCTGACCGCCTGCTGGATGAGCCGGGCATCGGTGGTTCCGGAGTCAAAACAGCGTCCCGGCAACTGGTCCGCCAGGGGTTGCAACTGGCCGGGGGGGACGTCGCCAGTCAGCAGGACCACGCGCTGATCCGCGGCGGCCAGCCGCAGCAGGGGGTCGGTCAACGGTAGGGACATAAAGTCTCGTGGGGGAGGAATCAGGCGGCCGAGCGATTGCGGCCGCGGGGTCCGTGCCGCTGTCCATCGGCGTTGTGATAGGCGGGGTTGGACAGGGCGTCGGGGAATTCCCCCTGGGACAGCCGCTCCCGCAGTTCGGAGCGGGCCTGGCTGGGGGAACGGTGCGGAGACCAGCTGAACTCGTCGGCGAGCGAGCGGACCGCTTCGGCGTTCGCAGCGACTGGGTGGCGCATGGTCGAGGGATGGTGGGTGGAACCGCCTGGAATGTCTTTGGGGGAGACTTCCAAAACTCCACCACAGGTGATCGCCGGGGGCCAGGCCAGCAACAGCACCAGCAGGTCGACCAGGTCGTCGAGATGCAGACTGGGGGGGAGCGGAGAGTCGACGGATGTTGCATCGTGCGATGCGGCGAACTCGTGGGCGACTGCGGCGTTTCCGGGGAGGTCAAATCGCATGCGGGGCGACCAGCCGCACAGCGTCGGAACGCGCACCGTGGCGACGGCCAGCCCGCGATCGCGGGCCTGGTCGGCCAGATCCTCACGGACTCTCTCCATCCGGTGGAACCCGCGCGACTGCGGTTCCGGAGCGTGGGTGACCAACACCAGCGGTTCCACCCCGGCCAAAGCCGCCTCGGCCAGTACGGAACTCAGGCCCTCGACGTTGATCGACCGCGCCAGACCTGGATCGATGTCGCAACTTGCCGCGTCGGCGATGGAAGCGAGGTGCACGACACCGCGGCAGTCCGTCACGGCCTGCCGTAGCAGGCCCGGCTCGCGGATGTCCCCCTCCATCCAGGAAAGCCTCGAGGGGGACATTTCCAGGCCGGCCGGGGGGGGATTCCAATCGAGCCCCCGGACTGTCACCCCCAGGGAGAGCAGACGGGAAATCAGGGCGGAGCCGACATAGCCGGCTCCGCCGGTCACCAGCACGGGAGACGGGATGGACATGGCTGGAAGGTCGCGGAAATGGATGGGGAAACCGACTGGCCGGGGAACAGCCTACCCCTTCGATTTGCGTCCCTTGTCGGCCGTCTTGCTGGGCTGCTTCCACTTGGCGAATTCCGGCGATTTGACGAAGTCGGCGTATTCGGCGTTCTTCGTCACATCCCCCACATCGACACTGAAGTCGGTGGCCAGGCGGTCGAGGTACTTGATGGTGGCGGCGAAATCCTTCTCGCGGAGCGAGACGGTGACGAGGCTCCACCAGGCGTCGATCACGGTGTCATCCGCAGTCACAGCCTCTTCCAACAGTTGGCGGGCCTTCTTGTAGTCCTGCCGTTCGACCTCCATGCCAGCCAACACAACATTGAGATACGGGTCGCCGCCCACCGCCTTGTTCAGACGGATGACCGCCTTTTCAAACGGGGTGTACTTCTGGGCCGAGAGGTACGAGGCAAGGCACTGCAGGTCGCCGGCGTAGTCTTTGGGATCCGACTTGCGGATATCGGCGAGGGCCTCTTCCTGGGTCTTGTCGTCGACCTGTGTGGCGGCATACAGGCGGACCAGCAACACTCCCTTTTCGGACTGCACGCTCTTGGGAAGCTTGGCATAGCGGGCCAGCACCCCTTCCGGGTCACCCTTGGCGGCCAGGTCGGAGTATTCGCGGATCTGCTTGGCCGACTTGGCCATGTCGAGATCTCGCCCCGTGAGACCCTTGAGCCACTCGGGTCCCTGCGAGGCGGCGGAGATGATCATCGCCCGCCGCATGGTTGAGGTCAGCAGCTCGCCCGCCCCGTAGATGTAGACGTCGGTCGCCTTGAGCTGGCCTCCGACCCGTCCCAGCACGTAGTCGTGGTAATTGAAGCCGCCATCTTCGGGAAGGACCATGCGGAACATCGCCCGCGTCTCGGCCCCCACCTCATGGATCTTGACGAGGGTGTAGCTGCCGCCGCGGGTGGCCGAACGAACCACCTGGCCCGAGAAGCCGGTGTCGGCATCCTGGGCGTCGCGGAACTCGGAGAGGAATTTGCCCTTCGATTTGACGGGAATCTGGAAGCCGCGGCTCGCCTTGGCCGACATCCCATCCCAATCGATGGACCGGTTGAACTCGGTCAGTTTTCCGTCGTCGACCGATTGCCCCATCGACTCGAGGAAGTCTTGCAGTTCCTCGCGTGAGACGAGGTTCAGATCTTCCTTCAGATCCAGATCGTCCAGCTCATCTCCCGCGGGGCCGGGAGGGGTCGCTCCGGCTGGCGGCGGCGCGGCTGGGGCGGCGGGTTTCGCACCGGTGGAACTCGCACCGGTGGAACTTGCACCGGTGGGCTTGGTACCAGAAGACTTCGTCGCGGCCGACTTCTCGCCCGCAGGGGGGTTGGCGGGAGACTTCGCGCCAGGAGCGGCCGACTTCGCGGCTCCCTTGGCTCCGGCCGGAGCCTTCTGCTGGGCGGCTACGGGGGACATCAGGGAGGGGGAAATCAGGCACCCCAATGAGATCGCCAGCGGAGCGACCGAGCGGCCCCAACGGGCCACGCACAAGAGAGACGAAGCGGGAAGTTTCTGCATGGTTGCCAGCATCCTTGCCTGGTGACGCACTCATTCTGGGCAGCCCCTTCCAAGAGGGCTTCACGCGGCGGACCATACTGCAAACGGTTTTCCGGGGCCAGAGGGATTTTCAGCAAAAATCCGTCGCTTTCGACGGCTGGTGTCGGAATTGCCTGGTTTTGACACTTCCGGCCGTTCCCGCCTCGAATCACTTCCCCTGCGCCCGACGCGCCCAGGACCAGAGAGCGGGGCCGGCCCCAACGGGCCGGGAAACTGGAATGGACAGAATCCCGGACATCAGTCAGACTCTGCCGCGGTTCGGCTCCCTTCGCGCGGTGGAACCGCGTGGTCGAACCGTACGAGGATTGGCTGATGCAGATCGCTTGGCGCCCCTTGATGGGCTTGTCCGTCCTGCTGGCGGTGGGCTGTCATTCGTACCACCCTTATGGATACACCGGAACCGGGCCGTACGCGGCTCCGCCGCCGACCACCTATGGCCCGGCCCCCACGGTTTACTCCCCGGCACCGGCGACCACTTACACGAATCCCGCCCCTCCGGAGTACGCCCAACCCGGCCAGCGACCACCACTGCGGACGAACCCCACGCCCGTCTACCCCACGCAGACCTATCCGGCACAACCTCCCGGATATGGCCCCCAGCGTGGTCCGGCGATGGCTCCTCCCGTAACAACGAATCCATCACAGGGACGGGGCGTCACGGCGGCTCCCAAAACGGTCACCACGTCACCGGGCGCGGTGAGCGAACAGCCTGTTCCCCGGCCTGTCGAGCCGCGGCCCATTCCTGAGGGAGTGGGGGGCAGCATCCTCAACGAAGATGCCGATACCATCAAGGGAAGCAATCGGTCTCTGGAAGAGGTCGAGCCCCCCTCGGGTGGGGGAATTCCCAGCGACTCTGAAGATGCGGTCGAGACCATTGGTTACGACGACGATTTTCGCCCGCCGCGCTCTCCCATCCGACGCACGTCGGGGGTGGCTGAGGCCCCCCGCCGGGGCCGCAAGTCGCCTTTCAAACGAGCGAATGACTATAGCTGGATCAGTGGCACGGTCTCGCAGGATCCCCAAACGGGGGACTGGCAGGTGACCTACGATCCGGATGGTAATGACGAGTTTGGCGGCGTGCTGACTCTTGCGCACGACGACGCCCTCGAGAATTTCCTCGAAGGAGACATGATTCGGGTCTACGGGAAGATCGACCAGCGAAAGAACGACCGAGTGGGACGCCCCCTGTATCGTCCCTCCGCCAACCGGATCAGCCGACTGGTCGACCGGGAAGAGACCATTCGCTGATCAGTGGGTGGCGGCGGGGTGTGCTTCCCGTCGCGTAAGGTGGAGGATGGCCCGCGCGTAGTGGCACGGGGCGTGATCGGCGAAATCGCGGATCAGCACGAGCTGCAGAGGATTCGACTCGGCGAGTTCGCGGACCGTCCGAACCAGGTGGCCGCGGGCCCCGGACCAATCTCCCCGGGGGAGCGACCAGAGCGCCTGGCTGGC
>CAIOTJ010000375.1 GCA_903861195.1 uncultured Planctomycetaceae bacterium
CAAACCGCCCGTGGCCACAGACCTCCAGGTCTGTGAGTCCAAGTCACACGCTGCGGCGAATGAACCTGCCTTCCCCATCTCATGCTGCCGTCCCTCTGACAGCTCGTCATGGCGTTGATCCTCGCCATGTTCACGAACAGACTGACAAGCCTGTTCCCCGGCCCAACCATGTCCTGAAGGGACATTCTTCCCTAGCCCAGGGTTCGCCGCGCAGCGGCTACCCTGGGGACCGGTCCCCCCCAGCGCCTCAGCCCTGTAGGGGCTGGCTTCCACCGGCCATCATCCGGAACCACCCCGTCTTTCGCCGCTCTCTGACCACCCGCCCCACGCAACGCCTGCTGAATCCCGACACGCTCACCCCGAAGGCGGTGCCAGAAAGCGCGGATGAACAAGTGCGACACTGCTGTGAACGCCGGGCCCGCCACCCTGAAGGCGGGCGAATCCGCGGTCCTACCCGGCGACACAAGACACCATCCGCCCGGTGCGGCCCACGCTTGCGCACAGGAACATCGCACCCCTCGAAGGAGTCGCTCCCACTCTGCTCTCTCGGTCGTAGGCGCCCCACCCTCGTCAAATTGCCAACTCACGCGTTCACGCACCCCATCCGGGGTGCCGCGCACTTTCGGGCGAGGCGACCGTAATGCTACGAGCAATGAGCGTTAATTTCACCAAATCCTGAATTGACCTTAGTTTGTGGGGAGCAGCGAGATAGGAAATCCCACGATGAAGGTGAAGACGAAACTGCCGAGACAGTGTCTCGGGCGACAGATCATGACCGTCCCGAAGGCAGCGATGTTTGACTAGTGCGAGATAAAGCTCGTGGTGTTCTCCTCCGAATGTCAGCCAGGACATCTCGACATTGCTGTCTGCGGGGATCTCAATCGGTGTCGGTGAGGTTGGCTCGGCTAACGAAACACAGAGCGCCCAACGACAGAGTACATTCCATTGTGTTATTCCTGTCTTCGTTTTGAGGCGGATGAGTTGGTCTTTGGCCTGATTGGAGACCCGCACCTGTTTGATACTCATTGGATGTCTCCGGCTTGAGCGTGCGTCATTTCGAATTTCCAGAAGTATCCCTCTTCGGCGGTGGTACACCGGTTTTGATCGCTGTAATTCAGATGATAGGCCCGAGCGATGGCGGGCGAGAGTCGTTCATAGAAAGCTCGGTCGACCTCTGTGTCAGTCGACAAGATGACAACTTGATGACTGGCATTCGGGAAATACCTGTCGATCAAATGATCACGGTGCGTTGAATCAAGTCTGCCCATGGGCGTATCGATAATTGTGGGAAGAGGCCGAGTTGACGCTCGCCCCAAGCCCCAGAGCAGCGCGATTGCGAACAGTTGCTTCTCACCTTCGGACAACCGTTCCTTGGGGACCAATGTCCCGCGAGAATCGATCAATTGAATGCGAAACGTGATTGGATCGATGTTGATTCGCTCAACGAGCGTCTTCTTGCGAAGTAAAAACCGAAATGACTCGGTTACCAATCCAGACAGACGCTCAATTTTATTGATTGTACTGCGCTCAAGAAACTGCTGCATGGTTTCCCGTGTTCGCTCGATGAGAGTTTTGATTCGCAGGTTTTGCTCATTATCAATGTCGCCATCCACGCGTAACCTCTGCAGCCGTTTCAGATGCTGCTCCGCAGCTGTCATTTCGACATGGACTTCCTGAATCTGGTTTTCAAGAGTTGTCGCCTTGCTGATGAGAACTGCCTGCGCCTTGGCTTCCTTTTTGAGTCGATCGACGATTGGTTGGATCTGCGCATCATTGGAGGCCGCGGCAAGCGATCGTTCGGTGTCTTCGATCTGTCTTTCGAGAATATCGAGAGCGGCGAGTGTCTCCTGCACGGAATCGACTTCGGGCCCCAAATGGCTCAGCGAATGTTGCAGCAGGGCTGCAGCTGAATCGGAAAGGGCATACACCGGTGGGGAATTGGCTGTTGTTTCCCGATCGAGATCACGCTTCAACCAGGTGCGTACCATCGTGACGATTTTGCTTTCGACACGCTCCGCTTTCAATGCTTCAATCAACCTTGAGTCACGTTTCTCCAAGATTGCGACGGAGTCAGTGGCTGTTCTCGCAAGTGACTCTTGTTGCACACACAGTGACACCTCGCGGAGAGAGTCAAACGTAACTGATTAGTTCCCGAACCACGATTTCGGCGGCCCGGGACTTGGATTTGCTGCGGCGGTCTCGGTTCCTGCCCTGTCTGCGATGACAGCACAAAGGCTTCGAAGGCTGGGTGGTCAATCGACCGCCACGTCTCTCGG
>CAIOTJ010000376.1 GCA_903861195.1 uncultured Planctomycetaceae bacterium
TGCAGGGCATCGAGGCGGCTGTTGAAACCCACTTCGACGTGGTTGTATCCGCCGGTATCCCCATGGACTCGCAGACGCTTCAGGCGTGCGGCGATCTCGGGATTGTCCGTGGTCATGATACCGCCGTCCCCGGCTCCTCCGAGGTTTTTGGTCGGGAAGAAGCTGAAGCAGCCGATGGTTCCAAGAACCCCGGTGCGACGACCGCGGTACTCGGCCCCGATCGCCTGGGCTGAGTCTTCAATGATGGGAATGTCGTAGGCACCGGCCATCCGCCACAGTGGTTCCATCTCGGCACACTGTCCGAAGATGTGCACGGGCATGATGGCGGCGGTCCGGGAGGTGATGGCCTGTTCGACGCAGGCTGGATCGATATTGAAGCTGACCGGATCGATGTCAACCAGCACCGGAATGGCCCCGACGCGATGGATGGCACCGGCGGAAGCAAAGAAGGTGAAGGGGCTGGTGATGACCTCGTCGCCCGGTTTGACTCCTGCCGCCAGCAGGGCGAGGATCAGGGCATCGGTTCCGGAGGCACAGCCGATGGCGAATGCGGAATCGCAGTAGGCAGCGATCTCGTGTTCCAGCTGCACCACTTCATCCCCGAGGATGAAGGTTTGCGTCTCGAAACAGCGGTCGACCGCCTCGCGGACCTCATTGCGGATCGTTCCGTACTGAGCCACCAGGTCGATAAATGGAACAGGGGAACAGGAATCCGCTGAGCCGTCTCGCGGGATACTAGGGGACATAAGCGACTCCATTCGCTTCAAAATGTCTTCATTTCGGGTCGCCCCGACTGGGCACGGAAAGTAGGCCCCCACCGAGGCTCTGTCAAGATGAAGGTACCGGCAGAGACTGCCGATAACCACTTGTCGATCAGAGACTTACAACGCGTTGCGGGCCTGAGAGACACTGTTTTGGCTTATCGGACAGCGCGTCAGGAAAGTTGGTGAAGAGAAACGTTTTTTTCAGGTCTGGGAAGACTGTTCGTGTAGAGCGGGTGTTCCGGGGATAGCGGAAGCGGAGAATTGGGGTGTTTTCGGCGGAAAGTGCCGGAGAAGGCGGAAATTGTGGAGCTGGAGCGGGTGGGGAAAAAGTGCGGGTGACGGAGCTCGCCGGGCCTTGTCAAACCCTCAAGGTTTCTAATGATGGTGGGGCAGTTGGCCGTTCTGAGAGGGGCGAGGCGGTTTGGGACGTCTGTTTTCAGGGAATTCAGAGAGTGGAGGGATTGGGACATGACCTATGTGCAACCGGTGAGTGCGGCGGAGGCGGGTGAGAAGGCAGCTCAGGTGTATGAGCGGATTCGGGATGTGTTGCAGGTGACCGAGATTCCCGAGATTTTTCAGTATTTTGCGAATGTGCCGGCCTTCCTGCACGATTTTTTCATGAATTTCCGGAAGTTCGTGCTGGGGGGAGGGAAGCTGGATGAGAAGCGGAAGTTGTTGATTGCGGCGGCCGTGGCCGGGCAGGCGGGGAGTGCGAAATGGCTGGATTATCTGGGCAGTTTTGCGGCGGCGAGGAATGTGACGTCGCAGGAATTGACGGACGCGTTGGCGGTGGGGGCCACGAATTCGATGTACAACGTGCTGTTCAAATTCCGTGATATCAGCGGAACGGACGTGTTTGACGGGATGGGCGTGGGCTTGCGGGCGCACACATTTCAGGGGACATCGCTGGACGAAACGACGGTGGAATTGATCAATCTGGCATTGAGTGACATCAA
>CAIOTJ010000377.1 GCA_903861195.1 uncultured Planctomycetaceae bacterium
ACGGTCTCCCCGCATCCGTTCGAATTCACCGTGCCGGCTGACGCGACCCTCACGCTGTTGGTCGAGCGGGGGAAGGAGTATCACCCCCGCACCCAGGCGATCGCCCCTCCCAATCAGGCGGGAGCGCGGCAGAAGGTGCGCGTCCCCCTCGAACGCTGGATCGACATGGCGGCCCGGGGCTGGTACTCGGGAGACACTCACGTCCATCGCCGGCTGACCGACTGTCCGCACCTGATCGAGGCTGAGGATCTGAATGTCGCCTTTCCCCTCGCCTACTGGGTTCGCGAGGCGCGGCAGCCGGGGGAGCAGGGACCGGTCGCCGGGCAGCCGGCCCCCGCCGTGATCTGGTGCGGTCCCCGGCGCTGCCTGTGGCCGGTGAATACTGAGTACGAGCTGTTCACGGTGGGAGGGAAACCCCACACGCAGGGGGCGGTGTTTGTGCTGAATCATCGCGAGCCCCCCCGGCTGGGGGCCCCGCCCGTCGCCCCGGTCGCCGACTGGGCCCACCAGTCGGGTGGGCTGCTCGATCTCGACAAGCACTCGTGGAACTGGACGGTGATGATCGTCCCCCGCATGCAGGTCGATTTGTTTGAACTCTCCAACAACCATGTCTGGCGGACGAACTTTCTGTTCCGCAAGTGGACCATCGAAATGACCCCCACCAACTGGGGGCTGGAGATCGGTCCCGAGGGGGTCGACGAGGCGGGGTGGATCGACTGGGGCTTCCAGACCTATTACGCGTTTCTCAACTGCGGTTTCCGGATGCGGCCCACCGCGGGGACCGGCAGTGGGGTGCACCCTGTCCCCCTGGGTTTCGGCCGGGTGTATGTCGAAGTCCCTGGCGACTTTACTTACGAAGAGTGGATCCGCGGATTGAACGCGGGCCGCAGCTTTGTGACCACGGGCCCGATGCTGTTCGCCCGGTTCAACGATCAACCGGCGGGAACGATCGTCCGCGACGCCCAGCCGGGGCACACCGTGCGGGTGCGGGGGACAGCCGAGAACCTGCGTCCGCTCGACCGGATCGAGATCGTCGTGAATGGCGAAGTAGCCCGCCGGGTGGTTCCCGCCAATCAACCCGGTCCCCAGAAGAGTTTCGTCAGTTCCTACGATGAATCCCTCACCCTGCCCCACTCGGCCTGGGTGGCGGTGCGCTGTTTTGACAAAGCCATGGATGGGCGGGAACGCTTCGCGCACACCGCGCCGATCCATGTCGAAATCGACGGCCCCGTCCGTCCCCACCGACGCGAGGTGCAGCACTTCATCGAGCGGATGGAGCACGAGATCCAACGCAACCAGGGCGTGCTCGAACCGGCCGAATTGGCCGAGTACGAACACGCCCTGGAGATCTACCGCAACTTGTCGACCCGGGCCCGCGACTGACCGGCATCGCCCCCACGCCGCAGTTCAGGCGGTTCGGGGGGGTGGTCGGTCGCAGCCAGGATGCCGGTCAGATGGTCCGGCCGCCGGTCCGCTGACGGCGCTGGAATTCTTCCAGCAGCATCGGCTTGCGGTTCTGGTGCTTGATCCACATGTCCTTGAGGGGGAAGTCTTCTTCGTCGGACGGCTCGGCCCCTTCGACAATTCGCAGGGCGTCGCGCCAGAAGAGCTGGGCGATCATCACCTCTTCGATGGTGTTGTCGTCATCCTTGAGATCGGGATACTTTTCGAGCATCGCCTCGTACTTCTTCATCCCATCGACATAGGTCGAGATCGCCGTGTCGAAGTCGGCCGAGCGATACAGTTCCTCGGCTTCGAACAGCGCCCGATGGGCGGCCGCCATGTCGGACTCACCTTCAATCTTGCAGCGGGTCCGCCAGTACCGGTAGTTGCACATATCCTGGTAGCGGCTGACCCAGTGCAGGGTCTTGAGGTTCTCTTCGGGCTTGTCCTGGTCGGCCGCCTGGAACTGTTGCGCCTCTTCCTCGGTCACCTCCATATACACCCGTCCGATCGGGCAGTCGAACTCTTCCCGCCCGTACTTGTTGGCCCATTCGTCGAACGCCTCTTCCCACGCCGCACGGGACTCTTCGCCGAAGTTTCCCTCGCGCTGCAGGGCGAGTGCGTAGTCGATTTTGGCGCGGGCTGGATAGAACCGGAACAAAGGTTCGGCCATGATCCGCTGCCGGTTGTTGTACTGGTCGGCGGCGTCGTTGGCCTTCAGGAACCAGTCGCGGGCGGCGAGGTAGTTGTCCTTCTTGTCGGGATTGACCTCGGGATCGAAGCCGTTGGGGAATTGCTCCTTGTCGGGCTCATTGCGGAAGAACTCGCGGAACTGTTTCCACTCGTCCGACCGACCAATCTTCTTCCCCAGCGTGTCGCCGGTGTACCAGTACAGATCGGGGAACTTCTCGTTGCGGTCTTTCCCCTCCATGTAAAACTTCACACCGTGCTTAACCCAGTAGTAGCGGTCGGCGACCGCGTCCCACTCGGCCGAAACGTTGTAAGCGAGGTTCCACCCCTGGAAGTGCCAGACCTTCAGAAAGTGGGGCTGCAGCAGCACGATCGATTTGATCGTCGAGTCGAGTTCAGCCCACTCCTTGCGTTTCTGCTGGTCCTGGGCATCCATCCAGAGCCGGCTCGTGGCCATACCGCGGAACCCCAGCAGCAGCAGATTCATCGTCGAACTGGTGGGATCGACATCTCCCAATGAAACCTCTCCCAGCTCGTGCTGCTGCCGCAAACGAGAGAGCAGCCCTCCCGAGCCCGCCTTGACCCGCACCTCGGTTTCGCCCGGGCGTTTGCGGGACGGTTCCTGATTGGCATCGGGGGGCGAGCCCAACAGCACAATGGGCACCAGCAGCAGCAGAATGCCCCCCACGTACACCAGCTTGCGTTGGAAAGCGGTCAGGTTGCTCATTTGGCCTCCAGTTCCCGGCACTTCAGGGCGAAGTAGCCGACGATGATCCAGGGAACACAGAATCCGATCGTTGTTGCCAGATTGGGCAACAGGGCGGCATCCCAGGGCACATCAAACGAGTTGGCGACGAAAGCCGTCGCATCAAATTGGGTGAAATCGGGGAACAGGTACTTGACCCCCCACAGAGCGTTGAGCTCGATATTGTCGATCGCCTTGATCACCCGCTGGGTCGTGTTGTCTTCGACTTCAATCTGGGGCCCGAGGTGGGTCGGCAGACGGTAGAGCGATTCCAGCAGACCTCGTCCGCGCATCTGCAGCTTCGGATTGTCCAGCAATTTGTCGCTGGTGAGTTGCTGCAGGAAGTCATGGGACAATCGCCCGACCAGGAAGATGAAGCCGGTCAGCATGGTGGCCACTGGCCCCTTCAGGAAGCAGCCCGACATCACCCCCAGCACGACAATCATCGTCAGCATGAGGAAGATCGAGAACAGCCCCTTGCCATACGCTGTGAGGAACGCCCGGTCGGGCAGGCGGATGAACAGGTCGGGCCGGGCCATCCCCATGAACTGACCGGGCGAGAGACAAGCCACTTCCACGTCGAGTTGGCCGCCGTCAAGCACATCTTTGGCGAGATCGACCGTCCGCCCCTGCTCGTCCTTCAGCTCGAGCTTGCCACCCTCACCACGCGAGTTCCGCTCGGTCACGTTGTAGCTGTTGCGGCGGAACTCCCGGTTGAAGAAGGTCTGCAGCGGGACCCGCACGCCGTTCTTGGGGTTCACCAGAGTGAACTGACCCAGCAGTTCCTGATCCACCTTCCCTTTGTGGGTCCGGAACGACTGGAAAGTGGACTCCAGAATGAGCTGGCCATTCTGCAGCCGGTTCATGTCGACTCCCTCGAACCGCCAGATCGCACGCGCCTGGGTGTTCCCCTCGACGAACTGCCGGAAGATCGCCTCGTCACCCACATTGACTCCCGAGGCCTCCATTCCCTGCTCGTCTTCCGACTTCCCTTCGCGGGTCAGAAACCGCAGTTCGCCATAAATTGGGACGCGAGCGGTCACCTGGCCGAAATTCTCGGGAACCTGACGCACAATCCAGACATACCCCACCGACCCCACAATCAACAGCACCAACAGTCCGATCCCGAGGAAACCGACAATCCGGCCCAGGACGATTTCCTGGCGGCGGACCGGCTTGGTCACCACGGTGTGCAGCGAACGCAGGCGAATGTCTTCGGGCAGTCCCCAACAGGCCAGCAGGCCGACCACGGGAATGGTCAGCCAGGTGATGGTCCGGAGCACAAAGCTGACGTAGTTGCGAATCGCCATATCGGGACTTTGTTTCAGTTCGGGCATGAACCAGCCGGCGAACAGGAACAACACGGCGAAGACGGCGAAGACCCACAGCGCCCGCTTGCGGGCCGCCTCGCGGAAGGTGTGTACCGCGAGGGCCCAGACCCGGCGGGGCGAGGTCTGCAGAAAATCGCGGATCAGCCCGGTCGTGAGATCAATCAGGCGGGCGAGCCCCGGGGCGCCCGACTGCAAAAACATCAGCAGCCCGGCAATGCCCCAAGCCAGCGCCACCACCACCAGGCACACCACTCCCCAGACCTTCAACCCGCCCAGCAGGTCAAACGGACGGGGATCAAAAGACAACTGCATGGAACTCTCCGAAGTACTTCCTGCCCGGTAAACCACTCGTCCGGAAGGTCCCTCTCCGGACCACTCCAGAGAGGTCGAAGGGAGCTACCGGGGGCGAACTCAATCCCCCGAGTCCCCATGCCGCTCTCAATTCGAGGGAGGAATATACCGCTGCCCTGGCCGGGCGGCGCTCTCCCGAACCGTCTTGATGAACAGCTCTTCGAGCGTGGCGGTGGGGTTGTCGACCTCCATGACCTTCGAACCGTGTTTCTGCAGCACCGCCTCGACCTCCTTCATCGCTTCGGGAGGCAGCTTCGAGGTCTTGATCTGGGTCACTCCCTGATCCTTCAGCAGGTCCTGCACCCGGCCGAACACCTTCAACTCGCCGCCGTCCAGAATGGCGATGCGGTCGCACACATCCTGCACGTCAGCCAGGAGGTGGCTGCACATCACCACGGTCTTGCCCCGCTCCTTCAGCCCAATGATCAGATCCTTCATGTCCCGCGAACCGATCGGATCAAGACCGCTGGTGGGCTCATCAAGCAGAATGAGTTCGGGGTCGTTGATCAAAGCCTGGGCCAGCCCGATGCGCCGGGTCATCCCCTTTGAGTATTCCTTCAGCTGTCGCCGCTTGGCATGGTCGAGCTGCACCATCTTGATCAGTTCCCGGGTCCGCTCCTTCCGCACCGACGCGGGCATGTCGAACAGACGCCCATAAAAGTCGAGGGTTTCCTCGGCATTCAGGAATCGATAGAGGTACGACTCTTCCGGGAGGTAACCGATCTTCTCGTTCTTGCTGACGTCGGTCGCCGGCCGCCCCAGAATTGAAACCTCGCCATCGGTCGGGAAGAGCAACCCCAACAGCAGCTTCAGGGTGGTGGTCTTGCCCGACCCGTTCGGCCCCAACAGGCCGAACACCTCACCCCGCTTCACATCGATCGACAGCGAGTTGAGCGCCTTCACCTTGGGACGGCCCCAGAAGTCCCGATAGGTCTTGGTCAGATTTCGGGTGACAATCACATTTTCGGGGGATGTCGACATGCAGTGCGGTTCCTGAGGCCCAACTTGCGATCAAAAGATGAACGCAAGTCAATCTGCCGGCAAAAGTCCAACCTGAAGGAAGGGGAGAAAGACGGTTCCAATCGGCCCAGAGGATCGAAACCTCTCTCCCGCGGACAGCCTCTTTACGCCAGTCCACCGAAGTTCGTTGGAAGCCCTGCCGACCTTCCCCGCCGGCATAACCGCTGGACTGCTCAGCCGGCCGAAACAGCCGTTGCCGCCCGGCAGATGCTCCTGCGGGAAGCCCCTCCGGACCAGCCACCCACTCCCCCATCGGCGTCCCCGCGATAACCACGCAAATCGGTACAGGTTGCGCGAATCGCTCACCGCAGCCGCAGCCGAGGGGGCCCCCAACACCACGACAATCAGTTCGTCTTTTCCACGTTCCGCCGTCGACACCAGGCAAGATCCCGCCGCCGATGTGAAACCGGTCTTCACCCCCTGGTATCCCTCAATGCCCAGCAAACGGTTGGTGTTGCGCCAGACCGCTTCGCGGGTCCGACCATCGGCCTGGGTCACCACGGCCCGGTGCTCGCGGGTCGAGACAATCTGGCGAAACAACGGGTCCTGCAATGTCGCGGCGGTCAGACGGGCCAGATCTCGCGCCGTCGAAACATGCTTCTTCTGGGGCAGACCGTGCGGATTCAAATAACGGGTCCCTGTCATTCCCAGCCGTGCCGCCTCGCGGTTCA
The DNA here is from genome assembly GCA_903861195.1 of uncultured Planctomycetaceae bacterium. Classification (GTDB taxonomy): domain Bacteria; phylum Planctomycetota; class Planctomycetia; order Planctomycetales; family Planctomycetaceae; genus UBA10511. Next base: position 6,252 of record CAIOTJ010000377.1, read on the forward strand.
TCTCGGCCACAAACCGGGCCAGCGGGTCTCCCTCCCCCGACAGCCGCTGGCCCAGGTGACGCCCCACGGCGGTCGCGGCATCGTTTCCCGACGGCAGCAGCATGGCGTACAGCAGGTCGCGAAACGCGAGACTTTCCCCCGCCACCAATTGGCTGCTCGATCCCGAGGTCTGGTCCGAGTGCTGGTCGAAGGTCACGTGTGAATCGAGCAACCGCCGGTCCTCAGCCACCCTCTGCAAGGCGACCCGTGCCGTCATGATCTTGGTGGTGCTGGCGATATCGCGGGGGGTGGCGGCCCCCCCATGATCCCACAGCAGCTCACCCGTGCGGCGGTCGGCGATTGCCCAGACAGCGCACGCCGTGAAGGGAGGCCCCTGCAGACTGTCGGCCGGTTGGCGCTTGGGCAACGGCTTCAGCGTGCTGGCCGCGGCGGGTACAACCTCCCGACCGGCTCCTGGTTCCTCACCGCCCGTTGGCTCACTCGCGTCAGTCTGGCCTGCCTCATTCACTCGCGCCTCGTCCACTGCCGGTTCGGTTCCGTCCTCGGTTCCACCCCCCTCGGCAGCCGCGCCTCCCCGGGAGACCAACGCCTGCGCGCGATCGGGGGAATCCCCGCCCAAGACCGCGCAGTTTCCATCGGCCTCGGGGTCTTCTTTCTCGGCCGGGGTGTAGTGATCCCAGACTTCCCGCGCGATCCGGGCACAGAGCAGGTCGCCCGCGTTGTCTTCCGACCACCGGCGGTCGGCGTTTTCGCTGGTCAGCACACAAACCGCGACGGGTCCTTTGGGGGTCTCGAGAATGCCAGCCGCCGTCCGGACCGCCTCGGTCGATCCCGTCTTGAACGCCACCTTGGCTCCCTCCGGCAAAAAACGCGGAAACTTCGCGCGGTCATCGCAGGTCAGCAGATGAGCGTGCATCGCATCACTGGCGGTCGGGCTGACCAGCTTCCGCTCATGCAGCAACCGCAGGAGCCCCACCATCTCATCAGCCGTCGTGCTCGACAGTCCGAACTCGCGGCTGCGTTCGGGATCCAGGGAGGTCTCGCGGCGATAGACCTTGGAATGCAGGCGGGTGTGGGGAAACCCCAGCCCACGCATGGTGTCGGTCGTCGATCCCAGACGAATCCGGTCGAGCAGCAGGTTGGTGGCGGTGTTGTCGGAAAAGGCAATCATCAGCCGCACTGCGTCCCCCACTGCCAGCCGGGCCCCCGGACTGAAATGCGGCGTCAAAATGCCCGCCCCGGGAACCTTGTCTTCGTCCCGCAGTTCGAGAAACTGCCGCAGGTCGAGCTCTCCCTTGTCGCTCTGGCGATACACCTCGACCATCACCGGAAACTTGATGAGGCTGGCCGCGGGCATCGGCACGGTCGAGCGGTGGGCAAACCGCTCGCGGGTCGCCAAATGCTCGACCGCCACCGCCAGCTCGCCATCGTGATCTTCAATAAAAGTCATCAACCGCCGTTCCAGCGTCTGAGCGCGGACCGGCTGGACCAGAGGGAACATCCATCCGATTCCCGCCATCAGCCACAGAATGCGCAGTTGTTGAATCGACATGGAAGACTCAATCCAGAAAACGTGGCGAGCGAAACGAAGAACTCCGGACTCACATTGCGGAACCCCTCTCGTGCAGGGCGCAGCGTGGCCGAAGTCCACACAGATTGTGGCGTGGGATGGAAGAACGTGCCAGTTTCCGGTCCAAATACGGCTGACAGTGGCCTCCCCTTCCACGACGAGTGGCCGTCCCCCGGGCCAGTCGGCGTTTCGGGCCGGATCGGGCCAGCGCGACCACTCGGCCACCCGGGAGCTCGGGATGGAACAGGCTGTGACCGCGGATTCCCCCGCCCCGGTTCCCGGTGCCGTTCGGTTGGTCCCGGTTTCGATTGGTCCCGGTTTCGATTGGTCCCGGTTTCGATTGGTCCCGGTTTCGATTGGTCTTCCAGTCCGCTATTCTGAAACCGGACGGGCAGCTTGGGATCGACCCGCTGACCTGCACTGTTCAACTCTTGACCTTGAGGCGGTTGATCACCGTCGGGGCGCTGAATGCCCCCCCCTCCCATTCCGCTCCCCTCCTGTTCGCCCCCACGATGTCCCCCTTCCCGTCAGCAATGTTCCGTGACTTCCGCCACGCCTGGATAAGGCCATTTCCTGGCATTTTCCCTGTTTTTCTGGCGGCGGCGTGTCTGGGGGTCACCGCCACAGCCAGTGCTCAGGCTCCCCTGCCAGCCGACGTTCTGGCAGTGATCGAGGCTCCCGAATACCGCCACTCTCTGTGGGGGATGCTGGTGGTGGATCTCGAGACGGGTGAACCGCTGCACGCCCTGAACGCCGACAAGTTGTTCACCCCCGCCTCAGTGACCAAGCTCTTCTCGGTGGCCGCCGCCCTCGACGCCCTCGGCCCCGACCACCGGTTCGAAACCCCCGTGGTTCGTCGGGGCGAGGTCGATTCCCAGGGGGTCTTACGGGGAGACTTGATCCTGCTGGCCGCGGGGGACCCGACCCTGGGGGGCCGAACTCTCGCCGACGGCAGCATCGCCTTCACCAACAATGACCACACCTACGCCAATGGGAGTGAGAAAGGGGCGCTCACCAGCCCCAACCCGCTGGCGGGCCTGAACGACCTCGCCCGCCAGGTGGCCGAACGGGGAATCCGGCAGGTGACCGGGCGTATCCTGGTCGACAACCGGCTGTTTGACGAAGAACCCAGCACCGGCAGCGGCCCCAGCCGGATCAGCCCCATGCTGGTCAATGACAGCCTGGTCGATCTGACCATTTCCCCGGCCGAGTTGGGTCAGGGGGCCCGCCTGGAAACCCGGCCCGAATGCCGGTTCTTGCGGATCGACAACCGCCTCGAGACCGCACCAGCGGGGACCCCGCTGACAGTGACGCTGCAGTTGATTTCGCCGCACGAACTGGTCGTGACGGGACGCATTGCCGCCGACTCCCGGTCGGTATTGCGGGTGGTCGAGATGCCCCAGCCCGCCTCGTTCGCCCGGTCGCTGTTCATCGAGGCGTTGGAGCGGGCGGGAGTGCGGGTGGCGGGCTCCCCCCTGGCGCTGCAGGAAGAGGCTGAGTTGGCGGCCCCCCGAGTGGACCTGGCGAAGCTGCCCGTGGTGGCCCGGCTGGAATCACCCCCATTCTCCGAAAACGCCCGGCTGATCCTCAAAGTCAGCCACAACCTGCACGCCAGCACGCTGCCGCTCTTGCTGGCGGCCCGCCACGGCGAGCGAACCCTGGCCCAGGGGCTGCATCGGCAGCATGATCTGCTGCAGGGGCTGGGAGTGGATGTCGAGACAATTTCCTTCGGCGGCGGCGCCGGCGGCTCCCAGGCCGACTGCGTGACCCCGCGGGCTACGGTCGCACTGCTGCGGGCAATGCACAAACATCGGGCAGCCGACGCCTTCCGCCGCGCGCTCCCCGTGCTGGGGGTCGACGGGACGCTGGCCGAGGTGGTCTCCGCCGAAAGCCCGGCCCGGGGGCGGGTGCAGGCCAAGACTGGCACCTATTTCTGGGAGAACACGCTCAACAAACGGTACCTGTTGACCAGCAAATCGCTGGCGGGATATCTGCAGGGGGCCTCGGGCCGGCCGTTGGCCTTCGCCCTGTTTCTCAACCGCGCCCACATCGAGAAAGCCGGCGACACGGCGATCGCCGGCAAGGCTCTCGGACGCATCTGCGAAGCGCTGCACGCCGCCCACTGACCAGACCCACCATGACCCGCGACTACACCAGCGAAAGTCTTTCGCACGATCCCATCCACGGTTACATCCCCTTCATCTCCCGGTCGGGGCTGCCGGCGGGCGAGGTCTCCGAACAGGAGATCATCGACCATCCCTGGGTTCAGCGGATGCGGCAGATCCATCAGTTGCAGACCGCCTGGTGGGTGTTTCCCTCGGCCGAGCATACCCGTTTCCAGCACATTCTGGGGGTGATGCACCTCGCCTCGCAGGCGGTCGACCATTGGTACGACTCGCTCTGCGACGCCTGCCGGAACGTTCCTTCGCGAGCGTATGTCGAGAGTCTCGTGCGAATGGCGGGGCTGCTGCACGATGTGGGACATGGCCCGTTCGGACATTTTTTTGATGATCACTACCTCGACCAGTTTGGCGTGACCCATGAAGACCTGGGGGCCAAGATCATCCAGACGGAGCTGGCCGACCTGCTGCGCCGGGTGCGGCGCAATCCGCATGGCAAGCTCGCCCCGCTGGAAGAGCTCGACCCCGCCCAGATCGGCTGGCTGATCCGCCGCCCCGCCCGGGGGGGAGACACCCAGGGGCAACCCGACTGGCTGGTCAAGCTGCGGGCCCTCTTCAGCGGCATCTATACGGTCGACAATCTCGATTTCGTGATGCGCGATGCCTATATGTCGGGGTACAGCGTCAAGGCGTTCGATCTGTTCCGGCTGCTGCATTACAGCTTCTTCACCCCCCAGGGTCTGACGATACACTCCCGCGGCCTGCAGGCGCTGATCACCTTCATCGAGGTGCGGGCCAACCTGTTTCGCACGATTTACTTCCACCGCACGGTCCGGGCGCTCGACGTGGCGCTGGCCGAGCTGTTCGGCGAGACCATGCCCCACCTCTTCCCGGGCAATCCGCTCGAGCATCTCACGCACTACCGGGGCTTTACCGAATCGTCCTTCCTCGTGGATGTGCAGCGGATGCCCTTCCACGCCGACCCGGCGGTGCGGGCCCTCGGCCAGAAATGGCACGACCTGCTCAGCCGGAACGTGCTGTGGAAAATGGCCGCCGAACGGGCGATGTACTTCCACTCAGGGCAAAGCGAGCAGACTTCGATTTTCTCGGAACCCGAGGTGGTGGCGCAGCGGGTGCGGAAGAAGCTGCCGCGCGAGATCCGGTCGGTCGAGATGCGGGTCGACATCGCCCGGCACTACCACCGCCCCAGCACCCGGCAGCCGACGGCGGGGCAGAACTTCGTCTACGACCCCGCCGAAGGGACTCCCCGCTCGCTGAGCGATTACGAGTTGTTCCGCGAGCTGCCCCTCAGCTTCTCGATCTGCCGGATCTACACCCGCGATCACACCCACGACGACCAGATCCAGCAGGCACTCAACGCCGTGCTGGGCGATGTGGTCGACGCCAAGACGAACATGTGACGCGGCCGGCGGCTGAGAGAGTCGAACAGGAGAGATTGGATCAGTAGACAAAGGGGCAGACCCGCGGTTTTTTTTGCGGAAGCCCGGATGTTTTGACGAACGTCGTACGGGCCGCATGGGAAGACGGCGGAAGCGCAGTCGTCCAGGTGCGAGTCGTGGCATAAACCTATCTGGTTTGTCTCGGCCAAGTGTGTGGCGGCTTACCACCCCGCGCAACGCGCCTTCCAGCGTTGAGGCTTTCCTCCGAAACAAAACACGCGCCCCGCGCACCGGCTCCCAACGAGTCCCTTACCCCCCTTTTGGCGGAGAGGGTGCCCGAAGGGAGGGTGAGGGAGCAAGCCGTCCGCACAACAAAACCGTCACGCCCAACAACACCAGCATCGCGGGAGCGCGGACCTCCGTGTCCGCTCCGTTGGGCTGGGATCGGAAGACATTCGTGTTAATTGGCAGCCAAAAAACCTGGATCGGAAACCCCCAATGTGCACCCCACCGAGAACACCCTTCGAAAGGGGCCGGCACCAGGGTGGCGGGGGGGCGGACCTCCGTGTCCGCTCCGCTGGATTTGGATCGGAAGACAATCGTGCCGCCGGGCAACCAAAAAACCTGGATCGGAAACCCATGTGTGCCCAACCAAGAACACCATCCGGCCAAGCCATGTCCTGAAGGGACATTCTTGGATAGCCCAGGGTTTGTGCGCAGCACTACCCTGGGTTGCGTGGCAATAATCC
>CAIOTJ010000378.1 GCA_903861195.1 uncultured Planctomycetaceae bacterium
CCATTCCCCCTTGGCTTTCTCGATTTCCAATCGAACACGTTGCGCGGGGTCGGACGTGAGCCGCTGCGCCAGCTCGATGAACTCGAGCGTCTGCTTCCAATCACCCCGTCGGGCCGCCACTTCGGCCGATCGTTCCAGCGCCTTCAATTCGGACGCCCTGGCGAGAGCCTCCGACTGCTCGGCCAGCGTTTGGGCCTGTTTTGCTTGGCCCTCGGCCTGCTCGGCGAGTTGGCGTCTCTTTTCTGACTCGGCGGTCTTCTGCCGCAATTCCACGTTCTGTTGGGTGATTTGCTGGCTTTGCCCTTCGATCTGCGTATTCTTTTGCGTCACCAGCGTGGCGACGACCCCCATCGACAACGTCGCCACCAACAGTCCCGCCGCCAGTGAGCCGACGGAGGTGGGGTGCTTGCGTCCCCAACGCCGCAGGCGATCGGCCGCCGGCTCGGCCAGGGCCCGGACCGGTTCGTCGGCCAGATAACACTCAATGTCTGCCGCCAGCGCCGCGGCTGAGGGATACCGATCCTCTGCCTCGCGCGCCATGGCCTTCAGGCAAATCGCCTCCAACGGTTTCGGAACAGCGACACGGTGTGGGGTTACCGATGATTCGCGCGCCGTGGTCCCCTGTGCCACTGCGCTGGGACGCGGAAATTCTCCCGCCTGAACATGCCGCAAGATTTCCTCGGCACTGCGCCCCACAAACGGAGGCTGACCGGTGAGCAGTTGAAACAGGGTGGCTCCCAGGCTGTAGATGTCGGTCGCCGGGCCCAAATCGTCGACCCGCCCCGCCGCCTGCTCGGGACTCATGAAGGCCGGTGTCCCGAGCGTGGATCCCACAGCGGTCCCCGAAGCGTCGGATCCCGTGCCGGGTGTTAGCGTCGGTTCCCCCGCCTGCTTGTGACGTTCCGCCCGTCTCACCACTTTGGCCAGCCCCCAGTCGACCACCAGGGTCTCGCCGTATTTGCCCAGCATGATGTTGCTGGGCTTGAGATCGCGGTGCAGGATCCCCCGGCTGTGGGCGTATTCGAGGGCCTCACAGACAGAGACGAACCTCGTCAACAACCGGCGAAACTCGACTCCCGCCTCGCCGGTGGTCAGATCGACCGTCCCCGCCTGCCGGTGGTGAAACTGCTCGATCGCCGCTTTCAGACTGTCTCCCTGGATGAACCGCATGGCGTAGTACGGCCGCCCGTCGGCATATTGCCCCAACCCATAGACCGGTACGATGCCGGGATGTTCGAGGCGACCGGTGATCTCGGCCTCCACCAGAAACCGCGTCCGGCTGGAGGCGTCGTGGGCGTAACGGGGTTGAATCTCCTTCAGCGCCACTTCCCGATTCAACTCGGTGTCCTGGGCGACAAACACTTCGCCCAGGCCCCCTTTGGCGTGAGGACGAATGGTCTGGAAGCGGAGTGATCCGGAATCGCCGGGGAACACCAGCCGGGATCGAGCCACGGTGGCGCCCTCCTGATGCCCGGCTTGGGCGTGGTGAAACTCCAGCGCCTGCTCGACAATCGCGAATTGTTTGGGGAACCGCGCCCGGTAATCGGCCGAAGCAAGGGGCTCGCCCGCAGCGTGTCGCAGGAAGAACTCTTCCTTCAACAGCTCTCTCAGCAGCCGGTCGCGGGCGGGAGCAGGGACCCGGGGCAGATACTCTTCAATTCGCGGCGGCTCATCAGGGTGCCAGGCCTGAATGAACTGATCGCACAGATTGTCGATTTCTGTAGCGTGATCCGCCAGGTCTTCCGGCGGTTGCGATTGTCTTGGGGAACCGGCCGAAGTGAGGGTCTTCAGTGACGACTGAACATCTTCATCGGCCACGCCGCGCAGCGGTTCGGAAACCCGCTTCGCCGCGCCAATCGATTGGAGGCAGTGCGCGGCGTTATGTCCGTGGACTTCGAGGTGCTTCCGCACCAGAGCCTGTAACAGGGCGCATGTGTCGGCAGACAGGGCCTGCTGATCTGCCAGAATGTCCTCCAGCGGACGCTGCTTCTGAAGGACCCACGCATTCATGGCCGTCACCAGTTGCCGGCTGGTAATGAAGTCCATCTGCAAGGCCAAAATGCCGACAAGCAGGTTGTGATCAGTGGGGTGCGACATGGAGTGCGATCCAGCTCGGATCCGAGGACGATTGTCAGGTGATAACAACATGACCAAGGTAATGCTCCAAAGCAACCCTTCCGGTCTGCCCGCCGGAATTTCCGGTCCAAATGGGCGGAGCATTCGCTTTGACGGCATCCGGGCTCAAGCCTACGTTCCCGGCGAGCACTGGGTAGGTGCAGCGGGATGTGCGCCACAGGGCCCCATGACGACGAGATTCTGGTCATTCGGGTTCGCGTGCAGCGCCACTCTCCGGGCGAGAAACGCCGCTCTTGCGGAGTCTGATGGAATTCGTGTTTTCTGGAGTCATTTCCGCTGAGCTGCAGGCCGCTGACAGCGTGGCAACAGCGATCTTCGGGTTGGACTGCCGCTCATGATGGGACACGGGCCGACGAGTCATGGCAATTTCCAGGAATCGACCCTGGCGCGCGACGGTATGTCCGACGGCCCGTTGGGTCTTCGAGTCTGCGCCCCCCCTCTGTTTCCGGGCCGACCTCGGCCAGTAGCCAGCGGGGGGGTTGGAGCCTCGGGGGTGTGTTCCGCTCCAACCGAGACACCGTCGCCATGGGGCTGCGCAAAAGAAAATTGCCAAACGATGCGCTGGACTGCAAAAACCCGAACTGCGCGGTGATGAACCTGCTGGAGAGTCGAGATCACCGACGTGATTTCGATTCTGGATAACGCGTCCCCAACTCTTGAATGGAAGGCAACATGACACGTGCATTGGGAATCTGGGGGGCTCTGGTGGCAGGGCTCATGTGTACGACACCTGTTTTCGGGGAGCAACTCCTCATCAATGGTGACTTCGAAGCCGGGCCGATTCTGAGAACCGGACAGGGCGCTGTCGGCCAAGGACAATTGAAGTGGACGACCACGGGAAGTCCTGGCCCCTGGTACAGCGACAGCATCTCGGGAGTTGTTGGCTGGAACTACGCCACACCCGAATGGAGTGGCACCCACACCGATGTGGGACTGGCTCGTATCGATTCGAGCTTTGGCCGCCCCTCGTCAGGACAATCGCTGTTCAACAATCGCTGGGACAAGCTGGTCAGTCAGACCGTCAATCCGAATCTGCGAGCCGGTGATGTTCTCACGGCAACCGTCGAATTCGGAACTCGGGGGGGCTCCACTGACCCGGGTCGGGCGGGCTACTTCTACCTGGTGGCGGGAACAGTGGATCCGCTGAATCCCGAGCGTTTCGCACCGGGGTCAATCATTCTGGATTCGCTTTCCGTCGCGAATCCGTCATGGACACGATTCGTGCCCGATGTGCTGGCCGCGGAATATCAATACAGTCTTCTCCGGCTCGACTACACCTTCGCACAAAACGATCCGGCACTGGCGATGCCAATTACGGTGGGAATGCGATTGGCTGGCGGCTCCTACGGGACGGCGTATTGGGACAATGCCCAGCTGACGAGAGAATTCGCGCCGAATCCCAATCCCACCCCAGCCCCCGTTCCCGAGCCGGGCACGATGTTGCTGGCGATCGCCGGTCTGGGGGCCTGGGGAGGTCGCCGGATCAATCGCCAGACCTGGCCATTCGCGACCTTCTGCCGACGCGTCTCATGAGCATTCAAGCCCGTGACCTCGGAGGAAGTCCGAGCTTGCGTTTCAACATGTGATTCCGTCCGTCTTCTGAACAGACGCTTCCAAGTTGCAGCCCGTGTTCTCATCTGGAGCCCATCATGATTCGTCTTCGTATTGTTACCCTGTGTGTCGCCTTCTTGGCCATCCTGTCCACGCTCACGTCGGTTGCCGGGGCGGGCATCATCAACATCACCTTTGATGACCTTCCCTCCGGCGTGCGGTCGGGAACCCATTACCGGAACCAGGGGGTCATGTTCTTCGACAGCAATGGCAGTCGGGGAACGTCGACCGCAATCCGCATGGAGGGCGGCCTGCCTGTCACCGCTGCGGTGAGCAATTTCGGCACCAGTGTTTCCCAGCCGAATGTCTTGGTCCCCAGTGCCGCCTCCAACAACGATATCTGGGTCCAGTTCTACGATGCCGCGTTGAACCGCACGACCGCCAATTTCGTCAAGATCCAGAATGACGCGGAAGGGTTCCCCAAGATCGCGATCGAAGCTTTCAACCGGTCGGGCACATTGCTGGAACGCACCATTCTTGTTGGGCCCGGAGCGTTTGCTTCGGTCACCCATCCCGACATTTACCTCGCCAAGTTCGTCTCCAATCCCTCCACACCAGGCAACATCGGAGTCGACAACTTCTCTTTCTCGCTGTCCAGTGTTCCCGAGCCTTCAACCACCGCGCTGCTGTGCACAGCAGGAATCAGCGGTGCGGCCTGGCTGTTGTGGCGTCGCCAGCCGTCCGCACACCGGGCGCGACAGCCGGTCGCCTGACACGGCTCTGTCCAAAGCAGCGTCAATGACCTACAGGTCGCAGTGATCTCTGATCACTGCGGCCTGGTCGTTATGGGGAACATGATCGGGCCACAATGGACATTCCCAAAAGGCCGCCCCCCGATCTGTCGCGGCCCCCATCGCTCAGCCGTGGTACCCTGCGTGTGGCAGCGGCTCATTTCGTGCGGTGATGTGAGTGTGTGCGTCGGAATTCAAGGACGGGGCGAGAGACCTGGAAGACACATGCGGGCCCGCCAGGCGAGACATGCTAGTGACAGCCGAAGAGGGACGAATCCGGGGACCACGAATACGGGGGCTGGTCCAGATTCCATGAAAGCCGTGGATCAGTCGAGCAGAAGAGACGGGATTCGGGTGGGGGGCTGCGTGTGTGGCGGGTCTTTGTTGATGTTCGTCGTGACCTTCCGCAATCTTGGCAAGTTCGACTTCCGGAACGATGGAACCCCGGTGGAGTGCGATCCGGTTTGGGTGGGCGGAGTGGGACTATGAGCGCGAGCGGACCGGCGTCAATTCCACCACGACTGGGGATCGGTTCGGTTCGATGGGGAAGCTTTGTTCAATTCGCTGACGCATGACATTGCGGTTGTCGTGTTCCTGGAGCAGCAGCAGTTGCTCCGAGGGAGACAGTGCGCGGGTGGCCATGGAGTCATTGTAAATAGAGAGCCGGGCAAACCTGTAGTAATTCTTCGACTTCGGTCAGCCCGGCGTGACGTTGACTCGGTAATCGAAGTATCCCGATTTCAGTCGAATGACTTCGCCGTCTTGAGATACATCAAAACGCCAGGCAATCGGCCAATTCAACAACGGCTTGGCCTGTTCATTGGCGGAAGTCGCCAGTCCCATCTGCGACTGGGTGATTGTGGCCTTGATCCAGGACCTGGACTCGACCAGCGAAATCCATTTGTTTTGTCGGTCATCAAACCAGCGCCCGGACCGCAGATCAAATTGTTCCACATCATCACCAGAGGTGACTGTGGCCGTGTGGTTGTCGAACACGAGGACACGTCCACCGAGGACCTCATCATCTGAAATCGCGGTCATGACGAATCGACTGGTCGGGCCGCCACCCAACTCACGGCTGGCCAGAAAACCCAGCAACCGCAACAGCTGTAGGGGGAACAGCTCGTTCACTCGCACAGCCGATCTGACTTTCCACAAGACCGATTCCTGCAAAACATGATTTCGCTGCGGTGCCAGGCAACAATCGGGCGGGATTCAGCACCGATTGACAGTGCTGATCCCTCGCGATGTTGACGAGGATGTCTAGGGGAGGCTGTGGCCTCTTGACTTTTCAGGAGCGGGACATGGATGTCTGGCCAAAAGCGCGGGCTGGAATCCTGGAACAGAGTCAACCGGCAGGAGTCATTCCGGCCGGCCCGAGGCGGGGGCCGTTGAGCCGGTCTGGACAGAGGCGGATTCGACCGCGGGGATCGCGGGGGGTGGTTCGACGATGACCTGAGGAGCCTGCCACTCCAGCAGCACGATGGCCAGCAGTCCCACCAGCATTCCCACGGCTTCCTGCCCCGATGGCAGCACGCGGTGATAGAGGCTTTCCACGATCACCACCAGCAGCACATGCGTGACCGTAATCATCACCAGCAAGCGACCGAGAGACCGGCTGTCGTTGCTGAGCAGCCATGCCTGCAGGCAGAGACTGGTCGCCCAAACGAGCGCTGAAAGCAGGCCCCAGCGCCCCGATTCCGTCCGGGCCCAGCGTTCAATGCACAGGTCTCCCAGTCCTCCGGTCGAGCCAATCAGCACCATCAGCATCCAGGTGCGCACCCGGGGGTCAACGCTCTCCAGCCAATCCAGATGGGTCATTCTCCGTCTCCTGCGGTGGGCTGCGCGGCGCCAGCATCCAGTTCTCAGGGATTCGAAAGGCGTTGCACACACAGCAACAGTCTCCGATCACTTCCGGCCCCTCTCCCAGGTACTATCACGGAATCTTCGGCCGATTTCGCAGGCCGTCCCCCGCGGCCGGAGGCCGAGAGAGGAGAGCAGCAGAAAGTCGAGCAGGAGAGACGGGATGCTTGATGGGGGTTACGGGTGTGATGGGCCGGTTGTGTTGATGCTTGGCGTGCTGGTTGCAGGGAAGATGGAGGACCTGTCGGCCCTGGAGGAGCAAGACTCTGTCTTTTATTGCGAGCAAGAGTCGCGACGGGGAAACTCTTCGTGGAATGAATTCCACGCTACGGTGGCCTGTCCGGCGCGCGGCGGGGCGTGGGGTGTGTACCGTGTACCGTGGATCGTGGATCGTGGATCGTGGATCGTGGATCGTCTGCCGAGGCGCGCCGGCGATCGCGCAACCATTCCCGCCCACCAGAACCAGCTTCGCGGGAGCGCGAACCTCCGTGTCCGCCCCGCTGGGCGTTGGTCCGCAGCCCCTCCCGATGGGCAGAGCACAAATCTGGATCGGCTCGGACCCCCCTGGTCACCCCACCAAACGGCCGGCGTCATTCCTGGCCCGCTGGGCCGGGCTGGGGGAATGGATGGCCCTTTGGGCCGGATGGAGATTTGCTCTTTCGGGACGGTGATACCGGGAAGGGGAAGCATTTTCGGAGGGACGGGTTTGTTTCGCGGTGTTTCCACCGCCGGGAAGCGGGGGTGAGGAGGAGTGGGCCGGTTTTCGACAGGTTGGAAAACCTGTCGTACCCGGCATGATGTGTTTTTAGCCGAGTCGGTTCAAACCCGGATTGACCGAGGTTCACCGGTGAGGTGGGCTGGAGTCTTCCGGGTGTGGGACGACGCGGCAGCCGGAGTGCGTCTCGCTCGTGCCGAGCGAACGCGAGAGAGTTCCCGAGACCAGGGTCTGCCGCGTTGGGGTCGCTCGTTCCGCCGTATGAGCTACGAGCTCGAAGAGGTAGGTGCCGTCAGGCCCTTGTATCTCGAACTTCTCGACGTGTTCACAGCGAGTCGCGCGAGACCGCGTCTGTGGTCGATGGAATTCGGCCTCGAAGACCAATCGACGCCAGACACCCTCCGGTGAACTGGTGAATTGCTTCACGTTCACGACCCTGGTCCCAGGAAATGAGGTGAGTCCCTGTTACGTTACGTGGGGATCGATCTCCACAAGAGATTGATCGAAGTCTGCATTGTCGACGAGTCGGGAACGATCGTCGGTCGGCGGCGGCTGAACGAGGTCACCGAGGCGTCGGTGACCGCGTTTGCACGCCGTTACCTGCAGGCCGGCGATCACGTGGCGCTCGAAGCCACGACCAATGTCTGGGCCGTGGCCGGAGTGTTGGAGCGTGCGGTCGCCCGGGTGGCGGTTTCGAACCCAGTGCTCAACAAGGCGATCGCGCACGCCAAGGTGAAGACCGACAAGGTCGACGCCGAGGTGCTGGCGCACCTGCTGCGGCTGGGCTACCTGCCGGAAGTCTGGCAGCCCGACCCCGCCACGCGCCGCGCGCGTGAATGGACCACACGCCGCAGCGGCCTGGTGTCGCAACGGACCGGACTGGTCAACCGCGTGCACTCGACACTGGCGCAGCGGCTGCTGGCCTGCCCCTACGAGGTGACCAGTACCGCGGGAAGACAATGGCTGGCCACGCTGCCTGCCGACGAGGAACTGCGGTGGCTGCTCGACAGCGATTTGCGTGCGCTCGACGCCGTCCAGGCGGAGATCGCGGCGATCGAGGCCGAACTGGCGCGGCGCGGTTATGCCGATGAACGGGTGCGGTTGCTGATGACGCTGCCCGGCGTCAGTCAGCACACCGCGCAGTCGCTCTTGGCGGCGATCGGCGAGGTGTCGCGATTCCCGACCGCCGACCAGCTGGCCGGCGATCTGGGATTGACGCCGCGCACGCGGCAGTCGGCGACGCACTGCTATCACGGATCGATCACCAAGGCGGGACGGACCCACACCCGCTGGATGCTGGTGCAGGCGGCGCAGGCGGTGCAGAATCACCCGGGTCCGCTGGGCGATTTCTTCCGGCGGTTGAAGGGCCGGACGACCCACAACGTGGCGGTGGTCGCCACGGCGCGGAAACTGGCGATTCTGGCCTGGCACGTGCTCACGACCGGTCAACCATACCGTTACGCGATCCCGGCCACGACCCAGGCGAAGCTCGCGAAACTGCCTGGGGGCGGCCGCACGATCAAGTCGCTGCCCGAGGTGTTTGCGAGTGAGAACGTGCCGGCGGCGGCTCCCGCACCCGCGGGAGAGACGCGGCACCTGGCCGCGATCGAACTGCAGGACTTCGCCGACAGCCTGCAGCGTGCGCAGGTGGTGCCAAGACCAGAAGGTCGCAGGCGAATCTTGACGAAGCCGACCGGGACGAAGCCGACCGAGGAGGCCGGCCCAGCGTCACCGGATGTCCCCTGCGTTGCCGCGGAGACCGACGGATCGACCACGACGGAAGTCAACGTGGTTGCGCCGCGTCGCGGGTCGTCAGCGCGCACCAGCCGCCGACGGAAATTGCAGTCCGCGGCCCCGCCGCAGTCGACGGAAGGAACCGATTGACGGGAGCCTGCTGGGTTCACCCTGAGGGCACGTCGTGTGGCGTTCCCTGAGACGGGGGCCGTCGGTCGGGGGTCTGCTGTCTTCATCCCGTCGCGTACTGGACAACCGCACGGCGCAGTCTGCGGTGCAGGTGTCGCGGGCCGAAGTGCGTGCCCAGCAGTCGCGGCTCAAGGAACTGCGGGGTGAGGTCGAGAGTCGGCAGGCGAAGGTGGCGGCGGCTGTCGCGTCGGTCCGTCAAGCCGCCGCGGCGCGGGCCTTTGCCGAGCGCGAACTCCGCCGGGTTGAGTCGCTCAAGGCCAAGGGGGCAGCGACCCAAGAAGAGATCGAAATGCGACGAATGAATCTGGAGACCGAGGGGATGCGATTGGAAACTTCGCAGGCGAACGAGCGCGAAGCCCGGGCCACTCTCGCACTGCTGGACAATCCTGAAGAGGCACCTTCGATCGTGTTGCAGGAGGCGCTGATGGCAGAGGCCGAAGCGGCCGCCGGGCGAGATGCCGTACAGCTCGATCTGCACACGATCCGCGCGCCGTTCCGGTGCCGGGTGCTGCAGGTCCAATGCCACCCAGGCGAGTACCTGGCCAGCACTCCGTCGGCGAAAGCCGCCATGATTGTGGGGGTCACCGATCCCCTGCATGTGCGGGTGGAGATCGACGAGGCCGATATTCCCCGGTTGTCCGACAGGGCGACCGCCTATGCAGTAGTGCGGGGCCGAGGGGATCGAAAAGTGCCGCTGACATTTGTGCGGCGAGAGCCCCTCGTCGTTCCGAAGACCAATCTGGCCGGCGGGCAGCGTGAGCGAATTGACACCCGCGTTCTCGAAGTGATCTACGCGGTCACCGAGGAAGAATTGGGGGCCACCGTGGGGCAGTTGGTCGACGTATATCTGTCGTCGGGTGACGAACGCTGAGAGTGCGGCGGATTCTGACTTCGCGAGTGCGTTCCTGCCATCGACTTGCGGGCAGGCATCTGCCGGTCACTCCCGGCCAAGTGGGTCAGGAGAGCCCGGTCAATTTGGTCGGGGGCCCGGGAACGCCGGAGGGGTTGAGGGGAAATTCCAGAAACCGACGGCGTTCCCCTTCAATGACGGTGTCACCCAGCACCCGGGCACCGCAGCGGATCCAAAGATGATGGACTTTGTCGGCGGTTGTCAGATACGCCCGGCGGAAACCGCGGCCATACAGATCGGACAATGCGGCGTTGCGGACGGCGATGACGTGGGACAGGTTGCGGTCCGACAGGCTGAAGGCGGCAATCAATTCGCAACCGCGGGGTGCCCCCTCGGCGCGGTCTGGCTCAAATCCAAAAGCGGATGACTGGAACTGGGTCATGGCGATGTTGGTCGCAATGCTGGAGGCCATCTCTCCCCGGTCGTCGCGCCAGTAGTAGATCACTTGGTCATGGTAGGGAATCCGGGTCGCCAGCCGCTGCCCGGCGTCA
>CAIOTJ010000379.1 GCA_903861195.1 uncultured Planctomycetaceae bacterium
ATGGTGTGCCCCGAAAACTGCGCAGCGATCTCGGAATGGCACACGGTGCAGGCCCGACTGCCTGCATACCCCTCCGCGACCGGAAGGGGCTTCTCGGGAGCCGACACCTCGGGGGTCTCGCCCGCCCGTGATGTCGCCACAGCAGCGGCTGCTGCCCCCGCGGGGGAAACCGCCTTCTTGGGCAGTTCGGGAAGGGACTCCTGAAACAGCCACCAGGCAGCCAGGGCGATCAGAAACAGACTCCCCACGGTCAGGGGAATCAGCCAACCTGGGGGGTGAGAGGGGCGGTCAGACATGAAACGGTTGACAGGAGTTCAGGCAGTTCCAGAAGAAACAGGATGCACGCGAGCTGGCCATGATACTACGCAGTCCGTCCTGCGGATTGCTGGATTCACCCGGAACAGGGGCTTAGTCCTGCGGCGGATGCCATTCACCCCAATGTTTGAGATAGTGGCTGTAGGCGGGAACTGCCTCGGCCCGTTCCTGCAGCCAGCGGTGGGCCTCGTCGACCAGAACCTGCTCCTCGTCGAGGCGGAGTTTTCCCATCAGGACGCGGCTGCGCAGAAAAACAAAATAGGTGTCGAGCACATCGCAGCGGCAATAATCGTTGATTTCCTGAGCCTGGCCGGCGTGGTACATGTCCTGAACTTTCGATCCGTCGATCCCGGTCTTGCCGGGCTTGCCAATGAGATTGGCCAGCAGATTCAGCCCGCCGGACAACCGCGTGGCCCCAAAATTCGAGATCATGTCGGAAAGGTCGAGGTGGGCGAACGTGTTGTAGCGGTTCCGGGACTGGTCATACGACTTTTCTTCGGTGTTGAACCAGGCGGGCACGCAATAGCCGTAGCGGAAGGCGGCCAGTTCCAGCAGCGGCAGGTCGTACCCTCGGCCATTGAAGGTGACCAGTGTTGGGCGTTTGTAGTGTTGCCAGCCCTGCCAGAACAGCCGGGTGATGACATGCGGACGGTACAGGGGGGCGTCGAGGGTGACGAGGTCGAGCAGCTTGCCCCGGGCATCGACCTTGGCCACGGCCACTGAGATGGGCAGCATGTAGGTGACCGGCAGAATGTCTTTTCCATCGGGGCGATCGGCGGCGGTCTCGGCTCGAAATCGTTGAATGGCCTCCGCCGGCGTCAATTCCGTCTCTGGGTACTTGATACGGCTGATCAATTCACCATCGGCAACCGCCTCGCAGTCGAAGATGAGGTACTTGACCGAAGAAGTGGTCTCTTCCATGGATGGAGGGTCCGGCGGGAGGACGGCGGCCGATTGCAAACCCGCCCCAAGCCCTGCATACTCGGGATGCAGGGGGGCGAGGTTGAGCATCCTAACAGTTCGACACAAGGGAGACACTGTGGCACGTACGATTCGGTTCGGAATTCTGGGTTGCGGACGAATCACCCGCCGCGGATTGATCCCCGGGATCACAGGCTCGCCCGCCGCCGAACTGACCGCACTCGCCAGCCTGCGCCCCGGAGTGGCCGCCGAATTGGCCCGGGAATCTGGTGCCCCGCGGGCCTACGAAAGTTATGAAGCGGTGCTGGCCGATCCCCAGATCGACGCGGTCTATATTCCTTCCACGGGAGATTCGCACCGCGAATGGACTCTGAAGGCGGCCCGCGCCGGAAAGCATGTGTTGTGCGAGAAATCGCTCGCCACCAGCGTGGCGGAAGCCGAAGAGATGGTCGCCGGTTGCCGTTCTGCGGGAGTGCTGCTTCAGGAAGCCTTCATGTGGAGGCATCATTCCCGCACCAAGACTGTCCGGCAGATGCTGCACAACGGAGCGATTGGCGAACTGTGTCTGATTCTTGCCCATTTCAGTTTCGATATTGACCGCAGTGACTGGCGACTCGACCCGGCTCAGGGCGGGGGGGCGGTGTGGGACATCGGCTGCTACGGCATCAACGCCTCGCGGTTGTTCGCCGGTACCGAACCGCGGACGGTGCATGCCCGGGCGCGGTTCCACGAGCGGGGAGCCGACATGTCGATGCAGATTGCCCTGCAATTTCCCAACAACGTACTGGCCAATGTTGATTGCAGCTTTGAAGCCCCATTCCGCTGTGAAGTGGAACTGGTCGGTACCCGGGGGACGATTGTCCTGCCCAATGCCTTCCTGCCCGCCGAGGAAGCACCGCTGCTGGTCCGGCGGGGAACGGCAGCCGACGCCCCGGTGGAAACCATCGTCTTCCCCCGGGCCAATCAATATGTCGAACAGGTCACCGACTTCTGTGCTTCGATTGAGGCCGGACACCTGCAGGCTCCCGCCGAAGATGGCCTGGCCAACATGCGGGTCTGTGAGATGGCCCTGAAGCTGGCGCGTGAGGGACGTTAGTCGGCCTCGGCCGCGAGTTTCCGAAGGTCCCGGGCGGCTCTCCGCCCCTGCTCATCCACAAACGGGGAATCCTTCCATGGACACCTGGCGACCCTGCCGAACCGGCCAGGTTCTGTGGATGGCGTGTTGTTTCGGCTTTTTACCCGTGCTCCGCGCGGACAATGCGGTGCGTCGAACCGAAGACATTGTCTACGGACGCAAAGACGGCTTGGCCTTGACTCTGGATCTGTTTCAGCCCGAGAACGCCAATGGCGTTGGCCAGATGTTTCTCGTCAACGTCGGCTGGCTGTCGAGCAAGGAGACCCCCTTGATGGTCACCATTCGGCCGGGCGACTACGAACCGGTTCTGAGGGCTGGTTTCATGGTATTCGCGATCGTCACCAATTCCCAACCCCGGCACGTCGTGGCCGACCAGATGACCGACGTGCAGTGGAAGGCCCGATTCATCCGCCACAACGCCGGACGATTTGGAATTGCCCCCCGTCGACTGGGTGGTATGGGCAGCAGCTCAGGCGGGCAGTTGACCCTGTCCCTGGCGACACAGGGGAGCCCCGGTCCAGTCGAAGATCGTGACCCGGTCGAAAGAGTGGACTCGGGGGTCCAGGTGGCAGCCTGCTTCTTTCCCCCGACCGATTTATTGAATTATGGTGGTGTGGGTGTTGATGGGCTGGGGCCGGGTCCGCTGGCGCCCGCATTTGGGGCGCAGGAACTGGCTGCGGCAGAACGGCGGCCCCTGGGGCGCCGACTCTCTGTGCTCCATCACATTTCCTCCCACCTGCCACCCAGCCTGATTCTTCATGGGGATGCCGACGACGTGATCCCCCTGGAACAGTCGCAACGGTTTGTGGATCGGGCCAGACAAGAGCCCAAATCCGAAGTTCGACTGATCTCCGGGAGGGCCAAGGACACGGCTGGGGAGACTTCTGGCAATCTCAGGAAGACAGCGATGAGCTCGTCCGTTGGTTCGAGCAACACCTCGTTGGCAATTTGAAGTGAGACGGGTCCACAGACCCCGGGAGACAACACGATGAGGGCTGTGCAATACAGTTTCCGCCTCTGGGTGTGGGTGGCCTGGCGCTGCGGATGGATGACATGTGGCATCTTGCAGACTCGTGCTGCCGCAGCCGACTGGCTCTTGGACAACAGCCCTTACAAGGCCCGGATCGAAGTGAGTGACGATGGTCGGGAGGCCATTCTGTCCAACGGACTGATCCGCCGGGTGCTCCGGTTGAAGCCCAACGCGGCCACTGTGGCGTTCGACGATCTCCGGACAGGACAATCGCTGCTGCGAGGTGTGAAGCCCGAAGCGGTGGTGGAGTTGGATGGCCAAACATTTGCGGTGGGAGGGCTGGTGGGGCAACCCAACCTCGCCTTTCTGAGACCAGACTGGGTCGACCGGATGCGCTCCGATCCCCAGTCGATGTCACTCGTCGGCCACACTGTGGGCCCAATTGTCGAACGGTTCCCCTGGAAACGAACCCGTGCGACCGCTCCCGATGTGAAGTGGCCGCCCCCCGGGGTCGCGCTGCGCCTCGACTTTCGGCTGTCCGATCTGCCTGCCCTTCAGAATTTGCCGTCCGACCGGGGTCGGACCCGGCTTTGGCACGATCCGTTCGACAAGGCCGATCCCGCCTGGAAAGTGACGGCATCCCGGCGTGATGCCCGCATTCGTTTCGGGCAGGATGACCAGGCCGGCGCGATCGTGGCCCCGGCAGGAACCCACTGCTTTGCCGAACGGGCACTCCCCCCCGACACCCGGCTGGTGGAGACTGTCATCGATCCCGGCACCGACGCCGACACAAGTTGGGGGCCGGGGCTGGGTCTGGTGTTTGGCCAGCGGGTGATCGAGGTCAACCTGCGGCCAGGCGATCGGGGAGAGCATGGCCACTTCGAACTCCGTGACCGGGGGGCCGAACGCCTGCTGCGCGTGGCCCGGTTCGCGGCCAGCGATGGCGGTCTGGATACCACTCGTACCTATCGGCTGCGGGTGCGGATGGAGGGAGAGAGTCTGATTTGGGAGGTCTCCGAGTCGGACGGACCCACGACCAGGTGGGACCGCCTGTTCGAGGCTCACTGGGATGGAGCGGTGCCGCAATTCGTCCGGGTGGGTAAGACCGACCGCCAGGGGCACGCTAGTGACGCCAGCGCCACGGGAGGGGAATTGAACCGTTGCCGGTTCGTCGACGTGTCGGTGTACGGGCCCTGGGACCCGACGAAGCTGGCCGCATCCGGAGAATCGTCGGACAAGGATGTGACGGTCTCGATCCATTATGAGCTGTATGATGGGCTTCCCTGCTACGGCAAATGGCTGACCATCCAGAACGGAGGTGGCGAGTCCATCACCCTCAACCGCTACTCGAGCGACCTGTTGGCCGCGGTCGAACACACCTCCGAAGTCGACGAACTTTCGCTGGGGAAAACACCGCCGAATATGCATGTCGAGACGGACATGGCGTTTGGCGGCATGCTGGCATCCCGAGCCAATCGGCGTTCATTCCGCTGGCTTCCCGACCCCGACTACCACACGCAGGTCAACTACGAGAAGAAAACTCCCTGCCTGCTGGAAGTGGGTCCCGACCTCGGCCCCGACCAGCGTCTGGCTCCCGGAACGACCTTTGAGTCGTTTCGGGGCTGGGTGCTGCCGTTCGACAGCTCGGACCGTGAGCGATGCGGGTTATCGGTCCGCCGGATGTACCGCACGCTCGCTCCCTGGGCGACCGAAAATCCGTTGATGATGCATCTCGTGCGATCGGACGAGGCCGCGGTCCGCCAAGCGATCGACCAATGTGCCGAGGTGGGGTTTGAAATGCTCATCCTGAGCTTCGGCAGCGGCTTCGACATGGAAAACCGTGACCCCGCGGTGCTGGCGAAGGCTCGCTCCTTCAGCACTTACGCCCGCGACAAAGGAATAGAGATTGGGAGTTATTCGCTGTTGGCATCCCGCAGCATCACTCCCCAGGAAGACGTGGTCTCTCCTCCGGGAGAAAAACCCGTGTTCGGCAACAGTCCCTGTCTGGGCAGCTACTGGGGACAGCGCTACTTCGACCGCCTCCACGAGTTTCACCAGGCGAGCGGATTCACCCTGCTGGAGCATGATGGTTCCTACCCCGGTGACTGCTGCGCCAGTCACGACCATCCCGGACATCGGGGATTGGCCGACTCACGCTGGAATCAATGGCGGCAGATTTCTCGGTTCTATCAATGGTGTCGCGGTGAAGGAATTTTTCTGAACGTTCCCGATCACTACTTCCTGGCTGGTTCCAACAAGACTGGCATGGGTTACAGGGAGGTCAACTGGTCGTTGCCTCGCGATCAACAAGTGATCCATACCCGCCAGAACATTTATGACGGAACCTGGCAGAAACTTCCGAGCATGGGCTGGATGTTCGTCCCGCTGACGCAGTATCACGGCGGAGGAGCGGCCGCCACCATCGAACCACTGGATGAACACATCGACCATTACGAGCGCATGCTCGACAGCAATCTGGCCCTGGGGGTCCAGGCCTGCTACCGCGGGCCGCGATTGTTCGACACCGACCGGGTCCGCGATGTCGTGCAGCGGAAAGTCGCCTGGTACAAGGCTCACCGCGAGATTCTGGAGAGCGACCTGATCCACGGACGACGTGCCGACGCACGGGATGTCGACTGGATGCTGCACATCAATCCGCAACTTCGCGAGCGGGGCCTGTTGGCCGTCTTCAATCCGCTCGATAGCAAGGTGGAGCGTACCCTGCAGGTGAATGTCTACTACACAGGTTTGACCGGAGAACTCACCCTGAAGGACTCCCGCGACCAGATCCGCAGGGTGGCCCTAAACCGGGACAACACCATCCCCGTGACGGTCTCGATTCCCGCAGGCGGTTTCGACTACTTCATCCTGGAGGAATGAATCCCGCGGAGAGCAATGTCTCAACATCATTCCGGAGAGCCATTTTCCTCCACCTCACTCCTCCGTCGTGACGGGTCGCAGGGACATCGGCCGCCCTCGCCGAAAGGTTCCACCCGAGTGACGCACGGGCATCGCCCCTTCGCTCTCCCCCAGCTCATCCTGCGAAGAATCACGGGGGATCCCGCCGCTCCGAACAGCACTGGAAGAGCGACGTTCTGTGTCGCTGCTGTCCAGTCCCCGGTCGCGGCCCTGTGCCCGGGAGACCGGACGGAAACTGGCGTCGGCATTGCGTTCATTGGCCCCGGTATCTTCCCCGCGCACGCTCGCAGCGCGGGCCCGTGGCCGCGGTTCCTCGTCCCCCCAGTCGACGGCAGTCGGCTGGGTGGCCTCAGGCCGGTCTCCCGAGGAATCCAGACTCTCCGCCTCGCGCATCTGCCGGCGGATGTCTTCGGGAGGCAGTCCGGCCAGGCGGGCCGGAGGAGGCAGTCTCTCGCCGGGACCTGCGGACAGTGTGCGGCGCAATTCGTCGCTGGGATCGTGGATGACCACCACTGTGGCATCGCCGGGTGCTCCGGACCGACCCGGAATGACACAGACAATATCGCCTGCTTTCGACTGTTTCAGGGCTCTCCGCAACAGCAACTGCGGGTCAGAGCGGGTTCCATCGGCGGCCAGGCTCGAATCCGCAGTTGGGGTGGAGTTCTCCGGGGGCTGATCAACTCCCAGGCTTGTGGGGTCGTCCGCAGGCATCTCGACCGCCAGCGTTTCACGTGCGGGCTGTTCTATCTGTGCAGTGCGGAGCTCCGATTCCGCCGGGGATCGAATCTCGGTGTCGTCGGCAGCGAGAACCTCCTCCGGAACGCCCGTCTGAAACAGCGAAGTGAGGCGCAGGCGGTCAAGCAGCCGATAGATCGGCTCCAAACCAGCGTACATGCCATCCTTGTAGTTGGGATCTTCCGCCATACAGACCCCCACCACTTCACCAGCCGGTGTGAAGAGACCTCCCCCCGAGCGCCCCCGCACGGGGATCCCCGTGCATTCGAGGTTGTCGGGGCCGGTGTAGCGGTTCAGGGCCACCACCTTGTGACGTTCGAGAGTGGGGGGGGCACCACCACTACAGCCTACGCTGATCAGAGGAGCCCCTTTTGTGGGACGGGTCCCGCGGGTAGCCAGAGTGCAGCACGGAAGTGGTTGATCACTCGGAATTGAAATCAGGGCGACATCGGCCTCCAGATCGGCCGCCAGTTTCCTTCCCAGGATGACCCTTCCCGTCCCCTTTTCAAACACTTCGACTTGCAGTCGGCTCTTTTTTTCATCCCAGTTTTTGAAGAGATGTCCACAGGTCAGAACCAGTGACCGCCCATCGGCGTTGTGAATGATGGTCCCTGTTCCCACATCATCTCCCGAGGGATCCTTGACCCGAATGCGAACCGTTGCCGGGAACGGTTGGCCAATCAAGGCGGGAGCCGCGGGAGTTTCAGCGGCTGACTGGCCACGGCCGACCGGTTTGGCAGAAGGAGCCTGGGCGGCGCGGGCCTGGGTCACCTTGCGGCACATCTCTCGGAGGGCCTGTTCGGACTGGACCCCCACCTGGCGCTCGACAACTTTGCCATTGATGACCACCAGAAACGCCGGGATGGACGACACCCCATACCTGGCTGCGAGAGCCTGATTCTGGTCGACATCGATCTTGTGGATTGGCAGGCCGGCCCGTGCCAGCTTGGCCACCAGCGGGCTGACCTGCTGGCAGGGACCACACCAGGTGGCCGAGAAGTCGAGAACCGCGTTCTCCAAATCGGCTCCAACCGCCGGGCCCCCCCCCAGAACAGCCGAGACGATGAGTACGGGAAGCGTGAGCATCCTGGTTCTGGCCTCCGTGCCAGAGGGTGTGTTCGGGGTTACGCCAGCGCGTAACTTTTGCAAGACCGCCTCCTGCGGAACCTGCCAGCGGGCGGGGTTTTACCGGCCCGGGGAGGAATCGCCAAGACAGACTTCCGTGGAGCATTTCGCATGCCCCAGCGTAGGAATTCACAGTGGGTAGCAGATATAATTGGGAGAGGGAGTTCGGATGCTGGTGAGGATGTTCAAACTGGTGAAGCAGCCCAGTTTGGGTTCTGCGTCCGGTGGCATCTCCCCCCCTCCCGCCGTCTGATCCAACTGGCTGGGTGCCATTTGGATTCCTGCCCCGTAGTTCGAACGACCGGGAACTGTCGAGCCCCCTGGGGCTGTCGTGATTCCTGTCGGAAACGTGACCCATGCGACTCAATCGAGTGGTGCTGCCGCAGTCCGTGGTTTCTCGTACCCCCTCTGTAGATGAACACACGCACCCCACAAGGTGTGTGATCCAGGCTATCCGCTGGCTGGTGTTGGCGATGGTGATGGGGCTGGTGGGCTGCCAGCAATCGGACCCGATCCGGGAGTACACGGTGGCCAAACCACCCGCTCCCAGAAAGGCTCCACTGCCAGAGCGGGCGGCACGCGGGCCCGAGATTTCCAAACCTCCGACCCGGACGGATCCCACCACCGATCGAATTCTGGGGGCGATTCTGCCGCAAGGAGAGATCACTTGGTTCGTGAAGCTGCAGGGACCGGTCAAAAGTTCACGGGAGGCGGTGGAACCCTTTCTCCGGTTCGTTCGCAGCTTCGATTTTCCGGAAGTGACCCCCGTCTGGAAACTTCCCGAATCCTGGAAAGAGGTGAAGAATCCCGAAGGCAAAGGGCGTTTCGCCACTCTCGAGGTTCCCATCGGGAACGAAACTCTCGAGGTCACCGTCACAGAGCTGAAAAGCCCGGGGTCGGACCCGGATTCTTACCTCCTGGCGAACATCAATCGGTGGCGCAACCAGCTGCATCAGCCCCCCTACGGTCCTGACCAGTTAGAGCAGGCCACCATCGCAGTGAAGACTGATGCCGGCCATACGGCGTGGCTGGTGAATATTGAGGGCTGGCTTCCGGGTAGTGCGCCAGCCGCTGTGGCGGCACCCCGACTTCCCTTCGAGTACCAAGTCCCAAATCATTGGCAGGTCGGCGGACTGCGGGCCTTCCAGCGGGCGGCGTGGAATGTGTCCGAAGAGGGCCGGAAGGCCACTGTCACCATCAGCACTGCGGGGGGTGATCTGGTGGGGAACATTCAGCGTTGGCGCGATCAAGTCGGACTTCCGCGGATTGACTCTGAGGAGGTTCATAAGTCGATGCAGACGTTGAACATGGGGAAGGCGATTGGCAAGTACGTGGTCCTCCAGGGACCGGAGGGGAACAAGGCTCCTCAGTCGATTCTGGGCGTCATTGTGTCGGCCGTGGACGAGCAATGGTTTTTCAAGATGCAGGGGGATGCCCCGCTTGTGGCGGGCGAACAAGCCAATTTCGAGGCATTCGTCCGCTCGGTCCAGTTTCCCTGATCAGAATTTTTGAGGTGCAAGATGAGTGCATTCGCACCAGTGGCTGGTGGGCTGGCTGACGGTCGGACTTCGGTGTCTGTCTGGAACCGCCTGCGTAAGATGCTGCTGCCTCTGTCGTCGCTCCGTCTGACGGTCGCGCTGCTGGCGTTGGCGATTTTCATTGTCCTCGCGGGAACCCTGGCTCAAACCCAGGATGACATCTGGGTTGTGGTGCGGGATTACTTCCGCACCGCGATCGCCTGGATTCCGCTTCAGGTCTTCTTTCCCAAGTCGTTCTTCCCCAATCTGCCCCCCATCCCGGGTGCCTTCCCGTTTCCAGGGGGGTGGCTCATCGGGGCGCTAATGGCGGTCAATCTCGTGGCCGCCCACATGGTGCGCTTTACCACGCAGGCCCGGGGTTCAAAGCTCTGGTCGGGTCTGGCCGTCATTGCCGTGGGACTGGTGCTGACCACCATGGTGGTGTTGGGTGGTTCTGGTTCGGGACTGCAGGCCGAACCGGTGGTGAGCTGGCAACAGACCTGGACGCTCTGCAAGTTGCTGCTGGCGGCGGGAGGTCTGGCACTCGTGGGGGTCGGCGTCCTGAAGCAGGGATTGGCAACCTCTCTCCGGCGACTGGCGGTCGTGTTTGGGGTGTTGCTGGAAGTGGGTGCGGTCGCTCTGTTCGCCCTCGGGGATCGGGTGGCTCTGGGCGATTCTTCCATGCGCATCTTGTGGCAGCTGATCCAGGGAGGGATGGCGGGAATTGTCTTGCTGATCGGCTGCTGGATAGTGTTTGGCAAGCGCGGCGGCGTGGTGTTGTTGCACGCCGGCATTGGCCTGCTGATGTTCAGTGAGTTGCTGGTGGGACTCGCGGCCGAAGAGGCGCAGATGCATATTAAGGAGGGGGAGAACGTCAACTATGTGCAGGACATCCGCGAGGTGGAATTGGCGTTGATCGATTCGACAGACCCTCTGAACGACCGCGTGTGGTCCATTCCCCAGTCGCGTCTGGAGGAACCGTTTGAGTCGACCCAGCACTGGATGTTCACGAAGTCTTTTTGCCGCAAGATGCCCGAGGCGCTGCGCTCCGCCTTGGGGGCACATCCAGCCAACGCGGTCATCACAGATCCGGCACTCCCCTGCGACCTTCGTGTGGTGCACTACTTCCAGAATGCGAAACTCGGTCCCGTGGGGGGTGAAGAGGGCAAACTCGCGAACCCGGCCAACCGCGGTCTGGGACTGACCTCCCAGGCGGTGGAAGTTCCAGCGGGCACCGGGGTGAAGTCGGAGGCTGTGGATGATTCCGCCGCCTATGTCGAGTTCCTGAGCAAGGGGACCCAGGAAAGCCTGGGGACCTACCTGTTCAGCGTGACTCAATCGCGATTCCAGGATTCCCGCGAGCGGTCCGGATGGACCGACGCGGAAGTCCGGGCCAATACGCCCCCCTTCCTGTACAAGCTGACCGAGCCGCAGACGCTCGAAATCGACGGGAAGTCCTATCGTATGGCCTTGCGTTTCAAGCGGAATTACAAGCCCTACCAGGTCCAGCTCGACGATGTGCGGTTCGACAAGTACATTGGAACCAACACGGCCAAGAACTATTCCTCCGATGTGATTCTGACCGAACAGGGGACGTCCGTCCCCCGTCACATCTGGATGAACAATCCTTTGCGGTATGGGGGAGAGACCTTCTATCAGTCGAATTACATGCAGGACCCGATCACCGGAGAGGAATCGACCGGCCTGCAGGTGGTGACTAACACCGGATGGATGATTCCCTACATTTCCTGCATGCTGGTGGCGGTGGGCATGCTGTTCCAGTTTGGAGTCACGCTGGGGCGCTTCCTGACCCGCGGTCCCAAGGGGCCAAGCCCGGGTGGCGAATTGAACGTCATGGCCGCCCCGACGGCTGTGACCCGCGTACCGCGCACCCGGGGTGACTGGATTGCGGCCGCCGTGGCACTCGCCGTGTGCGCATTGATGCTTGGTTACTCGACGCGATCGAAGCCCGATCCCGATGGTTTCGACCTGAACGCCGCCGGTCAGATTCCGATTGTCTACGAAGGTCGCGTGAAACCGCTGGACACCCTGGCACGAAACACGCTGCAGATCATGTCGAACTACGACAGTGTGCCCGATGTCTACAACACCTCGCGCAAGTTGCCGGCCATCCGCTGGATTCTCGATGTGATGTCGGGTGTTTCTGACGAAGGTCCCCAGGGACCGCCGCGGGCCCACGATCACCGGGTGTTCCGCATCGACAATCCCGAAGTCCTCGACTTCTTCGGCCTTGAGAAACGCAAGGGTTACCTGTATTCGCGGAACGAGGTGGCTGCGAAGGCTGCGGAGTTCCACAAGAAGGTGGACGATCTTCGGGAGAAGAAGCGAGCTGAAGAGATGAATGTGTTCGAGAAACGCCTGGTCGAACTCGATCGGCGCGTGCGGGCCTTCACCTCGATCGAGGCGACCATGCATCCCGAGGCGCTCCCCGATGCAACCGATCCCCAGATCCGGCGCACCATTCAACAGCGCGCGGCGACCATTCGGGACGATCTGGTTGCGGCCGAAGAGCGACTGCTGAAGCGATTGCCCCCCTTGGCGGTCCCCATATCCGACGGCTCCTCGGAGTCTGCCCCGCAATGGAAGCCCCTGGTTTCCGCCTTCACCAATGACTTCATTCTGG
>CAIOTJ010000380.1 GCA_903861195.1 uncultured Planctomycetaceae bacterium
AGCTCCGGCAGTCGAGATCGTGGAAGAATCGATTCCCGCCGTCGAGACCCCGGCCGAAGTGGTGGCCGAGGCGATTCCCGCCGCTTCCGTGGTGGTGGAAGAGACACTGCCGGAAGTGGCTGCGGTCCCTGAGGTTGAGGTCCCCGCGGTTGAGACCCCCCTGGTGGAAACCCCGGCGGTGGAATCAGTCGTCGAAGCAGTCCCGGCTGCTCCGGCGGTCGAGACTGTGCCGGAGCCGGTCGTGGTAGTGGACTCCCTCCCCTCGACGGGCGACGTGGTCAGCGAAGAGCCGGTGGTGATCGCCCCTGTGGCCGAGCCGGTGTTCACCGACATCTCGCAGGAAACCGACTTCCTGCCACTCCCGACGTTCCCGGTGGAAGCGGTCGATCCGACGCCCGATCCCCGGGTCGAAGCCAGCCCGACGGTTGTCTCTGAGGTGGTCCCTGTCGACACGCCGGCCCAGATTTCGGGGGCCGAGATTCCTGCCACCCCGGCCGTGGAAGTTCCCGCCGAGACCTCGGTGTTCGAAGTCTTGCGGTCCGAAGACCTCGACACCACTCCGGTGGCGGAGGGGGCCCCGCAGATTGATGCTCCGCTCGAGGTGATTCCCCCCCTCCCCGAGGTCAGCGAGATCCCGGCCGCTGAGAGTGCGTTGCCGGAAGTGCTGGCCGAGGCTCCCTTGGGTTGTCAGCCTCCCGCGGAGGGGGTGCTGGCCGATCCCGAGATTGCTCCTTCGGTGGATGCTCCCGCCGTGGTGATCCCCGCACCCGAGTCGACGGAGTCTCAACCGGGTATCGCGACTGAGATTCGTGAGGTGCTGCCGGGGGATGAATGCCCGTCCGCCCCGGAACTTCCGGTCGACGCGGGTGACGATCTGTCGCCTGTGCCGGTGGAGGTGAATCTGCCTCTGGAGTTGTTCGACTCGCTGTAGACAGATCCGTCTGTCAACAAGTCGCCCGACACACTGCGGGCGACTGAACACCGGTGCCTGGGTTGTCATCCTCAGGCATCGGTTTTTTTTGCGCGGGTCAGGAGCCGGCGGCGGGGGAGTCGGGCCGGCTTTCGGCACTGGACGCCTGCGACCGGGTGTGATCGATCAGGCTGGCGAGTCCGGCCACGGTGATCAGACTGAGTCGGTTGTGGATTTTCTTTCCCGCCAGCGAGGCGAAGTTGTAGAAGGGGTATTGGGCCGCCAGCCGGTGGAGCGTGGCGGGGTCCAAAGTTCCCTGTGGCGTCAGTTCGAGATCTTTGAAGTCGAGATCCTGGATCCGCAGGCGCACGCCCAGACGTTTTTCGATCCGGAAGGCGAATTCCAGCAGTTCGATGGATTCGCCTCCCGCCTCATCGGTCACCTGGGTCTCGGGCGAGAGTTCGGTTGGATCGAGGGCGAGCAGATCTGACAGTTCTTCGATGACGACCTTGAGAGTCATTGAAGACTCGGGCATCGCAGCACTTCCTTTCGGATCAGGAACGGGAGATGAGGCGCGGGCCAAGCGCGCAGCGGGGCTCGGGGGATCCGGCAGAGATCCCATGGCATTCACACAACCTGCCGCCATCTGTGTTCGAACGATCCCTCAAGACAGACGGGGGCTGCGGCCGGGAGGGATTGCATGGGAAGCGGTCTGTTCAGGGAGTGGTTTGCGCGACCCGGTCGGCCAGTTCGGGCCCGGGCCAGTCGACGAACTCGGCATAGACCGCGGTGACCATCGGATGGGCGTGGCCGAGCTGTCGCTGGACGAACAGCAGGTTGCCTCCCGTCCGGAGATACGCGAGGTAGCCGTAGGTGTGCCGCAGCAGTTGCACGCTGGCCCGGTCCGCCAGCCCCGCCGCCGAGAGAATCCGCACAACCCGCCGGTAGAGGGCCGTGCGCTCGTACGGTCGCCCCCGCTCATTGAGCAGCAGCGGAGCGTCCGGGGCGACC
The DNA here is from genome assembly GCA_903861195.1 of uncultured Planctomycetaceae bacterium. Taxonomy (GTDB): domain Bacteria; phylum Planctomycetota; class Planctomycetia; order Planctomycetales; family Planctomycetaceae; genus UBA10511. The sequence continues at coordinate 1,922 of CAIOTJ010000380.1, forward strand.
GGCGAACCTGCCGCGCGACGGGGGCGTTCCAGCCGGGGGCGGATCTGGTCAACGTAATCGCGAACACGTCGATCGAGCGGTTGGGGAAGCCAGACGGTGCGGTCCTCGCGGGGAGTTCCAGACACCCGGAAGACGGGTTGGCCCAGGCCCACGGACGTGTCGGCCAGCGTCAGCCGGCACAGTTCGGAATTCCGCAAACCCGAGTAGAGCAGTCCCTCGATCAGCACCTGATCGACCCGGGGGCCCAGGTCATCGGAAGTTGCCCCCGCGGCCTGCCGCTGCAGCCAGGCGAGCAGCCGCCCCACTTCCTCCGTCGAGAGAAACATCTCCCGGGTCAATTTCCACGGCTCAGCCACCACGAGACAAACTCCTCGAATGTGATCAGTCTTGTTGCGTTGATTAAAACGCATCACGACAGATCGGTCAAGTTGCATTCTCTGGTGTTTCGGGAAAAATCGGAGGTTCCCGGAAGGGGCGGGGACAGGTCCCTGACGTCTGGCACGCAGTTTGCCTATTCTATCGACTGCTGCCCCAGATGCTGGAGATCCAGGCCAGAATCTGCCACCGCCGCGAGGCGCTCGCGCACATCGAGGGCAGCTGCTGCTGAAAACCCCAGCAGCAAAGTCGTAACTTATGGCACTCCGTCGCGCTCGTTCCGACTTACAAACTGGCCGCTCAACCTCAAGAAGTTTCAGGAGTCTCAGATGGCGGGAACCCCCAAGGATTTTTTTGATCTGGCCAAGCAGATCGGTGCGGAGCACGTGGATTTGAAGTTCGTCGACATGCTCGGTACCTGGCAGCACTGCAGCTACCCGATCGATACCTGGGATGAGAAAACGTTCAGTGAGGGTGTGGGCTTCGACGGGTCGTCGATCCGTGGCTGGCAGGCGATCAATGCCTCCGACATGCTGGCTGTTCCCGACTCCACGACGGTGCGGGTCGATCCGTTCTGGGCGAAGCCGACGCTGAGCGTGATCGCCAACATTGTCGATCCGATCACCAAGCAGGAATACACTCGCGATCCGCGCTACATTGCCCGCAAGGGGGTGGCCTACCTGAAGTCGCTGGGCATTGCCGATACCGTCTTCATCGGCCCCGAGCCCGAATTCTTCATGTTCGACGACGTGCGTTACAAGTCGTCCATGAACACCCAGTACTACGAGGTCGATTCGGCCGAAGGCGCCTGGAACACCGCCAAGAGCGATGGTCCCCTGCTGGGCTCGAAGCAGCCCAACCTGGCGTCGAAGATTGGCGTCAAGGGGGGGTACTTCCCCGTCTCGCCGCTCGACACCCTGGGCGACATCCGCGCCGAGATGGTCAGCGAGATGCGCAAGCTGGGCATCATCGTCGAAGCTCACCACCACGAAGTGGCGACCGCCGGCCAGTGCGAAATCGACATGAAGTTCATGGATCTGCTCACCATGGGTGACCAGATGATGTGGTACAAGTACGTCATCCGGAACGTCGCCCGTCGGCATGGCAAGACCGTCACCTTCATGCCCAAGCCCATTTTCGAAGACAATGGCTCGGGCATGCACACCCACTTCTCGCTGTGGAACAAGGGGCAGCCCCTGTTCGCCGGGAATGGGTATGCCGGGATGTCGGAAATGGCCCTCTACGCCATCGGCGGCGTGCTGAAGCACGCCCGGTCGATTCTGGCCTTCGCCGCCCCCACCACCAACTCGTACAAGCGGTTGGTCCCCGGGTACGAGGCTCCCGTGAATCTGGCGATGTCGCAGCGCAACCGCTCGGCTTCGGTCCGCATTCCCATGTACTCGTCGAACCCCAAGGCCAAGCGGTTTGAGTTCCGGTGCCCGGATCCCAGCTGCAATCCTTACCTCACCTTCAGCGCGATTCTGATGGCGGCCCTCGACGGCATCACCAACAAGATCGATCCCGGTGAGCCGCTCGACCGCGACATCTACGAGATGAGCCCCGAGGAATTGGCCCAGACCCGCAAGACCCCCGGCTCGCTCGACGAAGCCCTGGGTGAACTGGAAGCCGACCACGACTATCTCACCAAGGGAGACGTCTTCACCCAAGACCTCATCGAGGCCTGGATTGGCTGGAAGCGCGAGAAGGAAGTCGACCCGATGCGGCTGCGCCCCCATCCCTACGAGTTCTCGCTCTACTACGACAACTGAGCGAACCCGTTGAGATTCCCGGCCCCCCGGTCGGGAGTCTGCTGAATTTTTCTGGCTGGACGTGGTCGGGAGGGATTGGTCCCCCCTTCCGACCCGTTACACCAGCACTGACCACCCCAGTCCGCCGCGGGGCGTTGGAACTTCCAGCGTCCCGCGGTGTTTTTGCGCGCGCTGCGATTCGGGCGAAGCTCGGACGGGCACCGCGCTGCCATCGGGGGCTTCCCCCAAGCCGTTCGCTACCGCCATCCGCGGCCATCGTGTTTAATTCGGGAAGTGTACCCCACGAGCCGTTCTTGCCCGGGCTTGCCGCCCGGCACCGGTCCGGTTTCTGTCCCGACTTTTCCCTGGAGTGGCCACCATGCGCTGGCAGCCGGCGTCTGTGTTTCTTCTCGGCCTTGCCGCCCTCTCACACCTCCCTGCCAGTCAGGCCCAGGAACTCACCTGGAAGCGGCTCAAGATCGACGACCGCTTCCGCTCGGAGGGGGTCGCGGTCGCCGACGTCAACAAGGATGGCAAGAACGACATCATCCACGGCCTCGGGTGGTATGAAGCCCCCCAGTGGACCTATCACGAGATTCGCGAAAACAAAGACTACGGCGATGGCTCGGGAGGCTACAGCAACAGCTTCGCCGACTTCACCCACGACCTGAACGGCGACGGCTGGACTGACGTCATCTGCATCGACTTCCCCGGCACCCCCTGCTACTGGTTCGAAAACCCTCGTGGCGCGGCCGGCCCCTGGAAGCAGCACGAGATCTGGCACAGTGCCGCGAATGAGACGCCGCTGTTCACCGACGTCACCGGCGACGGCAAGCCCGACCTGGTCTTCAGTTCCGAGACCGAAGGACTCGTCGGCTACCTTGAAATTCCCGCGGGCGAAGCGGTCACCAGGAAGTGGAACTTCGTCGCCGTCAACACCGACAAGCGCGACCCGGTTCCGCAGGGAACTCCGCCCGATAAATTCCCCGTCGGCACATTCCGCTACTACCACGGCCTCGGGGCGGGGGACGTCAACCGCGATGGCCGGGTCGACATTCTCATTCCCCACGGCTGGTGGGAGGCTCCTCCCAAAGACCAATTGGGCAAGGGGGTTTGGAAGTGGCACCCGTTGAATCTCACTCCGGACGCCAAGCCCGGCTATCTCCCCGCCAGCGACATGTACACCGACGACCTCGATCTCGACGGCGATGCCGACATCCTGATGAGCGCCGCCCACAACGTGGGAATCTGGTGGTTCGAGAACCTGGGGGGAGCCGAGCCCGAGTTCAAGTACCACCTGATCAGCGAGCAGGTGACGCAGACGCACGCCCTGCACTTCGTCGACCTCGACGGCGATGGCGACCGCGAGCTGGTCACCGGCAAGCGCTGGTGGGCCCATGGACCGAAGGGGGATGTGCGTCCCGATGAAGACCCCGTGGTGATCTGGTTCGACATCAACCGGCAGAAGGGCCAGGCCCCCAAGTTCACCCCGCACGTCATTCCCGAAAGCAGCGGCTCGGGCGTCGGCACCCAGTTCACCATCGCCGACCTCGACGGCAACAAAACCCCCGACATCATCGTGTCGAACAAGAAGGGTGTGAATGTGCTGCTGCAGACCCGGGGGGCGAAGACAGCGGCGAAGTAGAGCTCCTCGTCGATTTCTCGCCAGAGCCATGCGGGTTCCATGCCGCCCGCCGGGACAGTCTGCTGCCGCAGACCAACCGGCGGGCGGTTGTCTTTGTGGAATTCCTCATCCGTCGTGCTGGCCAATCCGGGGGTCAACAGGGTGAGTTGCTAGAATAAGTCTGACAGATCCTCTTTCTGCCCTGAGCCCCACCCCATGAAGATCCGCCTCGACTACGGCAAGACCGGTCTCGATATCGAACTGCCCGATGACCGGGTGGTCGGGCCGTTGTCGCTGCGGCCGGTGACTCCGCTCGACCAGCCGGCCCAGGTTCTCGAACGCCTGCTGGTCCACCCGATCGGCTCTCCGCCCCTGGCCGAGTTGGCGCGGGGCAAGACGTCGGCCTGCATCCTCATCTGCGACATCACCCGCCCCGTCCCCAACACGCTGCTGCTGACGCCGATGCTGCGGATTCTCGAAGAGAGCGGGATCCCGCGCTCGGAGATCACCATTCTCGTCGCCACCGGCATGCACCGGGCCAACGAGGGGGACGAGCTGGTCGAGCTGGTCGGCCCCGAGATCGCCCGGAACTACCGCTGCGTCAATCACGACGGCAAGAACCGCGACCAGCACCGCTACCTCGGCACCACCCCCCGCGGCGTTCCCGTCTGGATCGATCACCGCTACCTCGATGCCGACTTGAAGCTGGCCACCGGCCTGATCGAGCCCCATCTGATGGCGGGCTACTCGGGTGGCCGCAAGCTGATCTGCCCGGGCATTGCCGCGCTCGAGACGGTCAAAGTCTGGCACGGCCCCGACTTTCTCGAACATCCCAAGGCCGACTACGGCCACCTCGCCGGGAACCCGGTCCACGAAGAAAACACCCGCATCGCCCGGCTGGCGGGGTGCGACTTCATCGTCAATGTCACGCTCGACGAGAAGCGCCGGGTGACGTCGATCGTGGCGGGCGACATGGAACAGGCGTTTTTGGAAGGGGTACGGTTCATCAAAGAGGTGGTCCGGGCACCCATTCCCGAGC
>CAIOTJ010000381.1 GCA_903861195.1 uncultured Planctomycetaceae bacterium
CAACGCCTCGCCATCACCCGCGACCTGCGGCAGTGCCGTCTTCCGCTGACCGGTTCGCTGGGATTCCCCAAGGCCGAGGTGACGGCCGGGGGAGTGCGGCTGGACGAAGTCGACTCGAAAACGTTGTCAAGCCGCCGGCATTCGGGTCTGTTTCTGGCGGGGGAGGTGCTCGACCTGGATGGCCCGATCGGCGGCTTCAACTTCCAGGCCGCCTTCGCCACCGGCTGGCTCGCCGGCGAGCGGATTCTGGCCTGAATCATCCCCTCTCAACGATCTCCGGGACAGTGTCTCCGAGACAACGTCCCCGGTACGCCTGCCTCTTGGTCGGCCCTCACAATCCCCGGGTCTTCACCTTCCGATCTGCCATACCTTGAGCGCCGGCAGGGGGAACAGCAGCATGAGGATATTCAGACTCAGATTGTCGCGGATCAGCCAGACCATCAGCAGCTCGACCACCACAAACACCGCCACGCTCTGTTTCCAGGGAAGCCGCCGGGCGATGAGAAAGCCAACTGCCGCGCAGACAATGTCCATCAGCGAATTCAGCACCGAGTCTCCCTCGTACCCCAGAGCAAACGTCGCCGACCGATACCGCTGGATGATGATGGGGGAATTCTCGGCCAGCTCCCAGGCCACTTCCAGCAGCACCGCGAACGGCAACAGCCACCGCTCGCGCAGCGGAGGCATCAGCCATTGCAGTCCCCACCAGAAGAGGAACCCGTGCAGCACATGGCTAAGACTGTAGAAGTCGAACAGATGCTGCGAGTTGTGCTGGCTCTTGACCTCGCCGCTCCAGGCCGACCACTCGCCGCACGCACACCACCACGGACGGCCCATCAGCCGCAAGAGAAGCAGGCCCAGCAGGGTGCCTCCCACCAGAGTCCACAGGGGTTCTCGCCCACTTTCCGAGTCGGTTCGTAAGGTCATGGCAAGCTGTTTCTGAAACCAACCCCAGTTGAACACCGTCTGGACTCACAGCCAGAGTCGGCAAACCTTCAGGTCGAGAGCTTCTGTCGCGGCTTACGTGGACGACGGGGTTTGACAGACTCCGCACTCGGAGCCGCGGGGGGATTCGCGACGCGCGGCTTGTTCGACAGGAGGCGGAGGCTTTGCTGCGGCTTTCCTCCGTGGCTTCTACCCCTTCCGAGCCTTCGCTGCGGCAACCTTCCCGCCCGCTGCCTTCCGGCCCGCGGCCTTCCGACCCGCTTTCTTTTTGCTCGTGCGGGCGTCCGCGCCGCGCGGAGAGGTCGCGGAGGGAGAGGTCTCCTCCCCCCGGACAGCCGCCGCCGTTCGCTTGGTCCGCCTCGCCGCGGGCATGCCCCTCCCAGAGCTCGACCGGACTCCGGCAGCCCCCGGCTGAAGCTCGACGCCTGCCACCGCGCTCGCTTTTGACGCACGTTTCCCTCCGCGAGGCTTCAACCGTGCCAGCGGCGACCGCTCGGTCGTGTCGGGGGCGGAACCGGCGGGCGAACGCGGGGTCTCACCCAGGGGTGTCTCGCTGGCCTTCCGACCGGCAGCCTTTACCCGGGCGGGTGGGGCATCGGCCGATTTCGATACGGCGGATTTCTTCGCGGTCGACTTCCCACGAGCCGCGCGGGCAACCGTCGCCGACTGCCGACCACGCCCCGCCTCCTTTCCCGCCTTCGCCGTCGCGGCCGCTTCTGTCCCAACCACGGGTTGTGCCAGTTCGATGCCGAACAGTTCGCCCAGGTCGGCACTTGCCAGCCCTCCCTGTCCGTCCGCACCCAATTCCCGATCCAGGTTTCCCGCCGAGACTGCTTCCGACA
>CAIOTJ010000382.1 GCA_903861195.1 uncultured Planctomycetaceae bacterium
CGACTTCGTCCCGGCCGGCTCACTGACCATCGGCGAGCACCTCCGGACCGAATCGGGCACCCTCCGCCAGGTCACCCGCATCACCCCCCGCCGCGGCCCCCCTGTCGCGGTGTTCAACCTCGAAGTCGACGCCGAGCACGTGTACTACGTGTCGACCGCCGGGGTGCTGGTGCATAATGCGTATCCGGCGGGGGAGGGGGCGGTAGGGGGGCAAAGCAGCTTAACGGCTGTAGAAACTAGGAATCTCCGCATTGCACAAACATTGGAAACGAATGCTGAAATGAAGACGCTCCACAAGCTTCGCAAATCTGTGGAAGAATTTGGTGGGTTCCGATACGACTTGCCGTTCGACGATCAGATTCACGTGTTTCGACACAATGGAGTCGATTACCTTGTGAATGGCCACCATCGTTTGGCTGTCGCTGAGAAGCTCGGCATCAAAGAGTTCAGGGTGTTTTATCTTACAGAGGCTGAGCTGGCGAAATACGAAGTAGTGCCTGCCGAACTGGTCAAGTTGTGTCAGGAGGCTATTGAGAAGGGGAACAGAATTTTATGGAGATGAGGATAATCGATCAGCTTTATGAATTTGAAAGACAAATCAAGGACTTGCTGTGGCAATTCAAGGCAGCTTTTGGCCAAAGCAATCCTGTACCCCTGCGAATGCGAGGGAAGATTCCACGAACTGGTTTACTGCCGCCAGACAACATTGCGTATTCAATACACGGACATGGCTGCACCGTGGAACGAGATGGTCGAACACTCTCGTTCGATTTCGACAAGGATGGCGGGTACTGTTACAGCCCCTTCAAGTTTGGATTGTTTGTTGATGACAAAGCCATGGACGACTCAAAGCTTGTATCCGAGTTCCAGCGTTTGGTGCAAGAAGGCAAGCTCGAGGTCATCGCGGGCCATGGCGTCCGGCTGGCCACTGCGCCGCACGTTTGGTGACCGCCCTGAGGGGGGTGGGCCACCCGGCTATCATTGTGACCTCATTCAGCCACTGGTAATTCTGGATCCGGATACCGCCGCGACCATGCGGCTTCAGGGAATTGACCTGCATCGAACGCACCTTAAGCCATACCGTTCGTGGGAGTGGTAACAATGTCTTCAACAAAGAAACTGCTTGTGGCATTCGATCCTGCTAAGCCCGATTCCAAGTCAACTGACTTCCTGGTTCCTTGGAGTCGAGGAGGGCAGCGAGTGCTTCTTGGGCTGAAATCTGGTCAAGAGTCGGCGTTAGGGATGATGGTCTTTATCGGCAGTTCTGTCACCGAGAAGGACCTCTTTATAAGACTGGTAGATTCGGGGGCGGTAATCGCAAATGTGGATGAGACACTTCATTTGCTGCGTTCCTATCTCGACAGGTTACAGGCTTTGAAGATAGGGAATGTGGCACGAATTCGTTCGAGCGGCCAAGATGGTGGGCCTGATTGTGACCTCGAGTTAATAGCTAAATCCCCTTCGGCTATGAAAGCTTGATCTATCTTTCCGAACGACAAAAGGTGTCAGGAAAAGGTGTAGGGGACCCTATGGCAACAAATGTTCCTACCACGTTTTCCTGTGTTCCGCTTCAGGAGATCGTTCCTTTGATCTACACTGCCGACAACCGCTCGGTTCAACCGACTGGTCTCAGGCAACGGTTCAGTGACCGTGGCCTTCACTCCTCTCAAACAGACGAGACACCAAATGGGAACCTGGGCAGCAGACTCATTCGGAAATGACAGCGCGTGTGACTGGATTCACAGTTTCCTCGATGAGCCTGGACTGCCGGCTATCAAAAGGTCTATTGGAGCCGTGATCAACGCAGATGACTACATCGACTGTGACACGGCGCAAAACTGTCTGGCAGCCTGCGAAGTGATCGCCCGCCTGCAGGGCCAATGGGGTATCCGTAATTCCTATAGCGAAGAACTCGACAAATGGATCGCGGCGAATCCAATCGCTGTTCCCAATAACTTGAAGACAGCCGCTGATTCCGCGATTGAACGAATTCTTGGAGAGGACTCGGAGCTGGCGGAATTGTGGAACGAGGGCCTGCCTGACCTAGCCTGGCGCAGAGCCATTGAGGACCTTCGTCGGCGGATCTGGGGCTGAGAGCTGCGGTGAACCCAACTGGCGCAGTCACCTGCAGTAAGCTGCGGTCCATTTACGCCGCCCGAGTCCAACAATCGTTGCCGTGGGATAAACGCGCCTTGGCCACCAACAAGATCCACAAATGGAAACATCGTTATGACAAGATAAAAAAGCACCTAGGCAAGATCCCACCGGGAACATTGGCTCGAAGCGCGGGAGTGGATCGCCATTCAGGGTTTTCACGACCGACATTCCCTCGAAGGAGATAGTCGGCTGAATGGCATGATGCTCGAAGAAGACATCGTGGTGGTCTGTCTCCCCCGAGTTGACCGCGTTCTCGAGGTCGAAGGGCGACTCGACCTCAAGTGTGTGGTTCTCTCGGGAAAGCATCCCACAATTGCTTCCTATGCGGTTCGCCTCCGCGTGCACCGCGGTAGAGGCACTCCGCCACAGCCGCCCGTAGTGGTCACCGAACACCCGGCATACCCGGTTGACCATTCCTCGACCACGGCGCAGAATGACTCCCGTTCCGACCAACCGGCCGTCCCGACCGCCGCGATGCCTCTCATGAGCCGAGTCAGCGCCACGCTGTGCGAGTTCGCCCGCCCGCTGTCTCGCGCCGGGTTGGGGGCAGGTGCTCTGGTCGGACGAAGCAGCCACGGGCTCCGTGCCGATTCTTCACTCGGCAGTGTGTCGGCCGGGCAAACGGCTTCCGGCGCTCACCCAGACTCGTTCCCCTGCGGTCCCGCGAGCTATGGCGGATCGTTGGCCGCCGAATCGCAAATGCCGGTGCCTCTACCGATGGCTGCGGGAGTCGAGGACGGGTTCGATGATGAACCCGGCGTGCTCCGGGGGATCACCCGCACGTTCCTCTCGGTGGCC
>CAIOTJ010000383.1 GCA_903861195.1 uncultured Planctomycetaceae bacterium
ACCGGTGTCACCAGGGTGCCGATCTGGTCGATGTGGGCGGTGAGGGTATCTCCCGGCTTCACAAACGTGCCGGTCGAACTTCCCACCCCGGCGGGGGTTCCCGTCGAGATGATGTCTCCCGGTTCCAGCGTGACGAAGCTCGAGATAAATTCGATGAGGGCCGCCACAGGGAAGATCATCAGGCCGGTCGAGGCGTTCTGCCGGACCTGGTCGTTGAGCTTGAGGTGCATCGGCAACTGCTGCGGATCGGCAATCGCATCGGCCGAGGTGACGCACGGTCCACAGGGGCAGAAGCTGTCGTGCCACTTGCCATGCAGCCAGTCGAAAAAGTTGTCTTTGGGACGCTCTTTGCGCTGCGGGTTGGGGCGGAACTTCCGGTTCGAAATGTCATTGATGACGGTGTATCCCGCCACTGCCGAGAGGGCGGCGGCCTCGCTGATTCCCTTCACCCGCCGGCCAATCACCACCGCCAGTTCCAGTTCCCAGTCGATCGTCTGCGGAGAGATCGCGGGAATGGTGATCGGCTGCCCTGGGTGGGTCAGCGTGGTGCTGGGGGGTTTCATGAAGACGTACGGAAAGGTTTCGGCCCGCTCCGCGGCAATGCCTCCCCCTTCGCGGATGTGGTCGGCATAGTTCCCCGCCAGCAGCAGCAGCTTGTTGGGTCGGGGAATGGGAACCAGCAGTTGGGCCTGCGCGGTGGCCAGCGTCAGCCTGGCGGCGGTGGATTGGCCCGGGCCAGCCAGCCATAGGGAGAGTTGCCGTGCGGCGTCGCGGGCATCGCCGCCGGGCAGCAGGGGCAGCAGCTCGTCGGACGCAGGGATGGCCAGCGCCTGCCCGGTCTGGCGGGTATACTCCGCGGCGGCGGCGGCGATCGGAACCAGCGACTGCTCCGTGTAAAAGGCGGAGCGCGAGACACCGGCATCAGAGAATCGACACAGTCGCATGGCGGGCGGCACCGACCGGGGGAGCGAAAACGGGAACGTGCGGAGGTCACTTTAGGTGGCCCCGGGTGGGACTGGCAATCGTCCCCGCTCGATGACATTCTCCGCACGGCGGACTATCATCCGTTCTTCGGGCCGGTGCCCGTCTGTTGCTGGCCGTCGCCAGGATCTTCGCGTCTCTTGTTTGCTGGATGGAATATGTCAACTCGCCTCAGCTGGATCTGGTGCTTGGGGCTGCTCGGGCTGCTGTGGGAATCACCCGCCCGGGGCCAGCAGAATTGGCCGGCGTTCCGCGGGTCCGATGCCCGCGGTGTGGCCGACGAAGCCCGCCTCCCCGACCGCTGGTCTGCCACCCAAAACGTGGCCTGGAAGGTGGATGTGCCGGGCCGGGGCTGGTCGTCCCCCATCGTCTGGGGCAACCGCATCTACCTCACCACCTGCCTCGACAGCGGAGCCCCCCCCGAAGCCCGCAAGGGGCTGTACTTCGGCGGCGAACAGAAAAAAGCCCCCCAGCGCGAACACCTCTGGCAGGTTGTTTGTCTCGACCTGCAGACCGGCATGACGGTCTGGACCCGCACCGTGCACCAGGGAATTCCCCAGACTCCGCTGCATGTCAAGAACACCTACGCGTCGGAAACACCGGTCACAGATGGCAAGTTCGTCTACGCCTACTTCGGCAACCTCGGTGTGTACTGCCTCGATCTCGAAGGGAAGGTGGTCTGGTCGCGAACCATGGAACCGCACCCGACGCAGATGGACTGGGGACCCGCCGCCTCCCCCGCGCTGGCCGACGGCCGGCTTTACATCGTCAACGACAACCAGGACGACTCGTACCTGCTGGCCCTCGATGGCACCACCGGCGACGAGATCTGGCGCGTCAAGCGCGATGAGCAGAGCAACTGGTCGACCCCGTTTGTCTGGAAGACCGGCGAACGGACCGAGATTGTGACCGCCGGAACCCGCAAGTTCCGCTCGTACAGCCCCGAGGGCAAAGTCCTCTGGGAACTGGCGGGAACCTCCCCCATCACCATCGCCACCCCTTACGAGAGCGACGGGTTGCTTTACATCAGCTCGGGATATGTACTGGCTCCCAAGAAGCCGATCTATGCGATCCGCCCGGGAGCCGAAGGCAACCTCACCCTGAACGACAAGCAGAAGTCGAGTAAACATGTGGCCTGGGTGCAGCGGACCGCCGCCCCGTACAACCCCACCACGCTGGTCTACCGCGACCGCCTGTACGTGCTCTACGACCGCGGTCTGATGGCCTGCCTCAACGCCAAAACCGGCGACATCATCTACGACAAGAAACGCCTGGGCGCCACCGAGTTCACCGCCTCCCCCTGGGCCAACAACGGCAAGATCTACTGCCTGAGTGAATCGGGCGAGACCTACGTCATTCCCGCTGGCGACAAGTTCGAGATCGAGCACACCAACACGCTCGAAGAGGACGACATGTGCATGGCCACCCCCGCCGTCGCCGACAACCGTCTGCTGGTCCGGACCCTGAACCGGCTGTACTGCATCCGCCAGGCCGACTGAGCCGGGGCGGGAACATTCCCGGTGCCCGTTGCTGCTGTTCCGAACAGAAAGACCACGCCAATGTTCCGTGAACGAACCGTGCTGATTCTCGGCCTGCTGGCACTCTGGGCGTGCTCTTCGCTGGCACCCGTTCAGGCCGAGGTGCTGCGGTTTTACATCGGTACTTACACCGGTCCCGACGCGGGAGGCATTTACCAGGCGACCCTCGACACCGAGACCGGTGCCCTGGGGCCCGCCAGCGTCGCGGGAGCGGTCAAGAATCCCTCGTTTCTCGCGGTCCACCCGGCCGACTCCACGCTGTGGTACAGCGTCTGTGAGTTTGTGACGGCCGACGGGAAGCCCACGGGGGGTGTGGCGGCGTGGCGGCAAGACCCGGCGACCGGCCGGCTGACATTGCTGGGACAGAGTTCCTCGGGAGGGGCGGGACCCTGCCACCTCACGGTCGACCGCCGCGGGAAGTTTGTGCTGGTCGCCAATTACGGCGGAGGGAGTGTCGCGTCACTGCCGTTGGATCCCCAAGGGAACGTGGGACCCGCGGTCGATGTCCAGCAGCATCGGGGGAGCGGCGCGAACCCCAGCCGGCAACAGGCCCCCCACGCTCACTCGGTCAATCTCGATGCCGCGGGGAACTTCGCCTTCGTGGCCGATCTCGGGCTCGATCAGGTGTTCGTCTACCGCCTGATCCCCGAGACGGGACGGCTGGTTCCCCACGATCCCCCGGCTGCCCGGGTGACGGCGGGGGCGGGTCCCCGGCATCTGGCCGTACATCCCTCGGGGAAGTTCGTCTATGTGATCAACGAGCTGGGAAACACCATCTCGGTCTTCGGCTACGACGCACAGGCCGGGAAGCTCAGTCCCTTGCAGGAGCTGGGGACTCTGCCCCAGGGATTCGCGGGAGAGAGCTACACGGCCGAGGTGGTGGCGCATCCCAACGGCCGGTTTGTGTACGGCTCGAATCGCGGCCACGACAGTGTGGCGGTCTTCGCGGTGGATGCGGCGACCGGGCGGCTGACCGCCCGGGGTCATCAATCGACCGGGGGGCAGACCCCGAGGAATTTCGCGATCGATCCGACCGGGCGCTGGCTGCTGGCCGAGAACCAGAAATCGAACAACGTGGTGGTCTTCGCGATCGACGGGGACAGCGGTGCGTTGCGGGAAACGGGCCACCGGCTCGAGGTTCCGTCGCCCGTCTGCATCCGGTTCACCCCGCCCGCGGCGAAATAGGGAGACTGACGTGTGGGGGCTGGACCTTGTTGCCCCGCAGTCTGGCGGACCCCGGCGATCAGCTCACACCCAAGTCGCCTGCGGGCGCATAAGAGCAACCCCACCCAACACGTCGCACGTCGGCCGCCCTGCGCGGGCCGTTCTGCGAGGTGCCAGACCGCCGGGGAAGCCGCCGTCGTGTCGAAGACGCACCGATCTGGAAAACTGGCCAGTGAATGGGGGCTGTCTTCGGCCGGACTTTGGGGTATCCTGAAGAAACCTGGGGAGTGAACGCGGATCTGGTGACCGCCACGGGCTTCAAACCCGGTGTGACGTCCGAACAGGACGTCAGGTGGGTTCGATTCCCATCCACTCCCGCT
>CAIOTJ010000384.1 GCA_903861195.1 uncultured Planctomycetaceae bacterium
TGCCGAGAGCTCGTAGACCTTCTGGTCAATCGCGGTGATCTTTTCTCCCGCCCGGGCCCGCCGGACGACAATCTGCCCGCCGTGCAGCGCGTCGAAATCGAAGGCGTGCAGCGGCTGGCTGCATTCCATCAGCACGTAGTTGGTGACATCGACCACGTTGTTGATGGGGCGGATGCCCAGGGTCTTCAGCCGACGCTGCATCCAAATGGGACTGGGGGCGATCTTGACCCCGCGAACCAGGCGGGCGGTATACAGGGGGCAGAGGTCGGCGGCCTCGACCGCGACCTTGGCGGCCGTGGCGATGTCGGCCCCCCGGGAAGCCGGCTGGGGATCGGGAGCCGTCCAGTTCCGCCCAAACAGCGCGGCGGTCTCGCGGGCGACCCCCAGGTGGCACAGGCAGTCGGGCCGGTTGCTGGTGACTTCGAGATCGATCGCGATGTCTCCCTCGACATCTTCAATTGATTCGAGATTCAGCCCCGCCATCATCAGGCGGTTCCCCAGCTCTTCGACCGGCATGTCGAGCCGTACGTACTCCTTGAGCCAGTTCCAGCTGACAATCATCGCAACATCCTCGGCGGGCACCCGGTGACCGGGGCCAGAATGGAGTACAGGCCGTCGCGGAATCCTCGGTGATGCCGCGACGCAGGCCTGAAAGGAAATCGATCGTAGACAACCACCGCCAGAGGGGGAACCCTGGGGAAACGGACCAGAGGGGGAACCCCGGAGAAACGGAACAGCCCGGCCGCCAAGGGGCGACCGGGCTGCGGAAGGGGAAATCGCCGCGGTGGGAGGCTGCCCAACGCGGCTCAGTCCGGCACTAGGCCTCCATGGGCCCCTCGACCCCACCGGTGTACTGCTCGCCCGAGTGGGGAGCTCCACCGACAATTTCCTCGACCTTGTAGCCACCCTGCGAGGCGAAGTAGCCGACCAGAGCCAGATAGCACAGCCCCATGATGGCCGGGATCCATGCGGTGGTCCGCAGGGCGTACTTGCCGCTGGCCAGATTGGCGTCGAGGACCTTCCTCTCGTCGGCCGTCAGTTCGTCGGCCTTCTTGTTGTTCAGTTCACCCAGCTTGTTGCCATCGAGACCGGAGACTTTCTCGCTGACCAGGAAGCCCTTTTGCTCAGCCGCCTTGTACTTGGCGTACAACTCGGGTTCAGCCGCCTGAAACTGCTTGGCGATGTAGGCGTCCTGGTCGTAGCCAATGCCGGGGCCCCCCAGCAGGCCAGCCGACATCATGCCGATCCCCCCCATCACACCCATGGTCAAGGCACCGCCGCGGGGGAAGCGCTCCCCCACGACTCCCAGCATGGTGGGCCAGAAGAAGGTCTTGCCGACCCCGTAGATCGTGGCCATCAGCAGGATGGTCAGCGGGCTGACCCCTTCGGTCCCCAGTCCCCGCAGTCCGATGAACGCAAGGATCGCGCTGATCAGCAACAGGCCGATGGGATTGATCTTCTCGACGATCGGACCGGCGAAGAACCGCAGGGCGAACATCAGCCCGGAAGTCCAGATGAAGAGCCAGGTGGCTCCCTTGCCGATCGACGCGTTCATGATGTTCTGGATCCACCCGTCGGTCCCCAGTTCGACGTAACCCACCATCGCGTGGATCACGAACAGGAACAGCAGGATCGGGCTGGCGAACTCGGCCAGCATCGTGGCGAACGGGACCCCGGCCGACTTTGTTTCCGACTCGGGGAACTTCTCCTTCAGTACCACAAACCCATAGTACAGTGTGGGGGGCAGGAACATCGCCATCGCGACCTCCCACGGCAGGCGGGTGATGTAGGCACCGGCACCGACGAACAGCAGGTTGATGATGCCCCCGAGGATCAAACCTCCGGGCCAACCGGCGTGCAGGATGTTGAGATAGTGGGTTTTCTGCTTGGGGAACAGCGTGGCGGTCAGCGGGTTAATGACCGACTCACAGACGCCGTTGGCCAGCGAAAACAGCATCGCCCCCCACCACAGCAGGTTGAAGGCCGAGACCTTGGCGGCCGCGGGATCGACCCCCAGTTTGGACTTGAACACCGGCGTGGCGGCGAAGGTCACCACGGCTGACCCAACATGCAGCAGGAAGGCCAGCACCATCAGCGGCTTGTAGCCGATCATGTCGGCGAACAGGCTGCCGATAATGATGGTGATGCCGAAGCCCACCAGCCCCGCGCCAGTCAGGTCTCCCTGTTCGCTCTTGGTGAACCCAAAGTCGGCTCCCCAGTCGTCCAGGATGGCCCCGCGGACGGCGAAGCCAATGCCCGCGGCGATGAGGGTGAAGAAACTGGCCAGGAACAGGGCCTTGTGCCCGCTGCTGATCGTGGGGGGAGGAGAGTTGCTCATAGTCCTGCCGGGAAGTGAGTGCGAAGTTCTGAAGCCAAGACCCTGAATCTTCGATCCAAGCGCTAGGTCGGTCGGCGTGGTTCCACCGACCGTCAACGGGCGGATACTAGCGGTGGTTCCAGGGGATTTCCACCGCGTCGGGGGGCCTAAGTGCGATCTGTCGCCCCATCGAACGGCAGTTCGCCCCCCACCCGGGGGAACCGCCCAAGACGGTCCAGGGGATCTTGTCGTCAGGTTTCCTCCGCTCAACTTCCGCCAAGTGACTGCGGAGTCGCCGGGGAGGCAGACTGGAATCGGTCCGTTTTCGGCTGTTTTCTGCGGTTCAACCCCGTTGGCCCGAGAGGAACGTTCGCCTCGATGGGCCTGTGAATTGCTTCCCCGGGTGCCGCGGAGTGGGAAAGGCTACCACCGTTTGATCTGAGGAGAGTTTCGATTTTGTCGAATTTGACACACAGCACAGACGGACCGGTTCCGTCGGGTTTCGGACTCCGGGAGGAGACACCTCGATCGGGGCGAGGTCTTGATGCCGCGAGCCACGTTCTGTGTTATCTTTGGGAAACATCCGTTTGGTCTGGTTTCGTTTCGCGCGCGTGTTGGTGGCGTCGGTGTCACCTTGGCTCGAATCGTTCCCAGATCAGTGTGCCCCTACTCTTCAGCCCAAGTCACGGGCGAATGCCAAGACGGGAGTCGCGAATCATGAAACGCCTTGCCCTGAGCCTGTTGTTCCTGGCGTCGCTGGCGCTGTCGGCCCGGCCCGCCCCGGCGGCCGAGAGCATCGATGAATTGCTGAACACCGTCCCCGCCGATGCCAATGTGCTGATGGTGGTGCGGGTTCAGGATGTGTTGAAGTCTCCCAAGGCGGTCCAGGAGGAGTGGGCCAAGAAACAGGGAGAGGCGTGGCAGGCGGGGGCCGACGCCATTCCCCCGTTCCTCACCGACCTCGTACGGGCCGCCCACCTGCACCTCGAGGATTCGTCCCTGGGTTGGTCGATGGGGGTGGCGCGCACCATCCCGTCCGCCAACCTGAACCGGGTCGCCGAACATCACAGCGGCGTTCTCGAACGGATTGGCAAGAACCAGGTGGTGAAGACCCCCAAGAACAGCTATTTCGCCCTGTTGGGCCCCAAAGTGGTCGGTGTGCTGACTCCCGCCTACCGGCAGGATGCGTCCCGGTGGTTGCGGTTCGCCATGACCAATAAGAACCCGCAGTTGTCGGCCTATCTCGCCGGGGCGGCCAAGAATGCCTCTCCCGTGGTAATTGCCGTCGACACCGAAGACATGCTCGACCCCGAGGCCCTGAAAGCCTGGTTGTCGAGCACCAAGACTCTGGAGGGGAAGCCGGGGAAGGTGACTTCGGTCGCCAGCATCTACAACCAACTGCGGGGGATCACCCTGGCGGTGAACATCACCGAGCAGACCACCTTCACCCTCACGCTGAACTTCGGCGTTCCCGTCGGCATTCACGGTCCGGAGATCAAGCAGACGCTTATCGAGTATCTCAATGATTCGGGAGCCGGGTTCAGTGAACTGGATCAGGCCGAAGTCTCGGCGAAGGGTTCGGACGTGACGCTGACCGCCCCGCTGACGGACGTGGGGCTGCGGCGGATTTTCTCGTTGCTGGTCACCGCCAATCCGGGTGGCGGCCATGCCGAGACGGCGGCCGCCCCTCCCGTGCCTCAGGCGGAATTGGACGCCAAGAAGGCCAAGACGGCCTCGCAGCGGTACATGGCCTCCGTGGAGCAGGTTGTCAATGATCTCTCGACCCGTAATGCCCGCGCGACCGACTATCAGCGAACGGCGGTGTGGCACGATCAGTCGGCCAAGCAAATCGACAATCTTTCGATCAAAGACGTGGACCCGGCGCTCACCGAGTACGGCCGAATCCTTGCGCAGCGATTGCGGGCTTTGGCCGCCTCCCTGCGAGGTGTGGCGGTGAAGGTGCGCACCGCCCAAGGGCAGTTGGTGGTCGACTACACGGTCACTCCCGGCCAGGTGGGAGGTTGGGGCGAGGGTGGCATGTGGTGGGGCGGTGC
Source organism: uncultured Planctomycetaceae bacterium (assembly GCA_903861195.1). Classification (GTDB taxonomy): domain Bacteria; phylum Planctomycetota; class Planctomycetia; order Planctomycetales; family Planctomycetaceae; genus UBA10511. The sequence continues at coordinate 4,372 of CAIOTJ010000384.1, forward strand.
GACATACACCCCCTCGACCTGGCGGGCCACCAGCAACCTCGAACAGGTCCGGCAGAAGCAGGCCGAAGCGATCGAGCAGGGGTCCGACCAGCGGGAACAGATCTGGCAGGCGATTGAAGCCGACCGTCAGACCATCCGTCAGAAAATGATGACAGCCTACGGTGAGGATTTCATTCCTGCTGCGAGGAAGTGACGTTTCCGCAGGATGTGCCGCGATTCCCCTCCCGGCACCCGGTGTCGGGCGGGTTCTCGGAATACCGTTGTGGTCTGGCGTGGTCCGGCGGGAAGTCGGCCCACGCCAGTTTCCTGGAGAATTGTTCAAAAGCAGACAACCCGCCATGGTTCATTCGGTGGCAGGTCAGTCCCCACCCACAGTGCGGCCGGCAACACTTGGCAACTGGCCCCAGGCGAAACTCCCATGATGCGTGAAATGAAACCGTGGATCTGTCTGGTTCTGGCCGTGCTGAGCCTGGGGTGCGGCCGACCGGGAGGGGCGCCGGTGGCCCCCACCCCCGAGGTGCAGGCGGCGGAACCGCTGCCGGCCGACGCGGTGACCGTCATCGAGCATTCTGCCGACGACTGGCCCGGCTGGCGCGGGCCCCGGCAAGATGGGGTGGCGACTGGCCCCGCGGTCCCGTGGGAGTGGTCCGAGACGCAGAATGTGATCTGGTCTGCGCCGCTGCCCGGTCGGGGACATTCCTCCCCGGTCGTGGTGGGGGACCTGGTGGTCTTGCAGTCGGCCATCGAGGGCCCCTCCTTCTCGCAGCTGGTCATCGCCCTGAATCGAACGACCGGTCAGGAAGTCTGGCAGAAGACCCTCTTCCAGGGAGGTGCCGAGACCGAGGTGCACAAAGAGAACACCCAGGCGTCCAGCACGTTGGCCTGGGACGGTCAGCGGCTGTTCGCGACATTCCTCAACAACCGTAAGATCTGGGTTGTGGCGCTCGATCTGCAGGGGGAGGAATTGTGGCGCCGCGAGGTGGGGGGCTTCGCTTCAAAGTTTGGCTATTCCGCTTCCCCGGCCGTGCATGGTCCGCTGGTGCTGGTGGCGGCCGATCATCAGCAGGGGGGTTGGCTGGCAGGTCTGCGGCGTGATACCGGCGAGGTGGTCTGGCGGCGGAACCGGCCGGCCAAGTCGAGTTATGCCTCCCCCCGCGTCATCTCCCTGGGAGGGAAGGATCAATTGGTGATTTGCGGCTGCAATCTCGTCGCCAGTTTCGATCCGCTGACAGGCGAACCGAACTGGGAAACCCCCGGCTCGGCCGCGGCCGGGGTGGGAACCCCGGTGACCAGCGAGGGCATCGTGTTCGCCAGCGCTGGTTACCCCGAACGGGAAACTCTGGGGTTGAAGGCGGATGGAACGGTGGCCTGGCGCAACAAGACCCGCTCGTACTGCCCCTCTCTGCTGGCCTGGGAAGGGCATCTCTACCAATTGGACGATGATGGCATCGTGCGGTGTTTCGAGGCGGCGACTGGCCAGGAGCGGTGGACCCACCGCCTTGGAGACCGGTTTCGCGCCTCCCCCATTTTGCTCGATGGGCACATCCTGGTGACCGACATGTCGGGGAAGTCGACCGTGTTCCAGGCCAGCCCGGAGAAATTCGAACTGGTCGCCCAAAATCAGTTGGGAACCGAAGGATTCGCCAGTCCCGCCATCAGCGCGGGGCGGCTCTTCCTGCGCACGGCCGCCGGGGAGGGGAATGCCCATCGCGAGACCCTGTACTGCATTGGGAACAAGGAGTGAGTTCCTGAATGCTCCGTCTCCTTTCTCCCTCGCGCCGCTGAGCGCCAGGCGACCGGCCGTGGTGCGGCCCAGTCGACTGTGTCGCGGGCTGACTTTCCGCGACGGAGGTCTCCGCCGGACGGCGGCCGCGGAAGGCAGGCCAGGCCCGAGGGGCGTTGTTGAGGCCCGGCGGGGGCCAGTCTCCGCTGGTGTCGCCCCCTGTTTCCTGGTGGACGCCTGTGCTTCTCCGGGAACCGGCACCTGGGGAAGGGGGGCTGGTCGGGGAAAGTCGCGAAGAATCTGGGAGCCCTTTCACCAGACCCCCTGAATTGCGGGGTGGGGACTCATCTTCACCAGTTTGCCGTCTCTTGCTATGTTTCGGTTTGGGTCAGGATGGTTCCATCCGGGGGATGGAAGGCCCGTTGGCAGTGCGTTCGTCGGGGAAGGGATCTCCCATGAAATCCGCGATCATGAAAATCACCGCGCTCTCAGTCGTTTTGGGACTGGGGGTCTTGGTCGTGCTGCAGGCGAATCGGCCGACGGGGGAGGGCTCTCCGTCGACGACGGGGGATTCGACCGAAGAGGTCCAGCCGGCGGGAAAGCCGGGTGATGAAGAGTCCGCGGCTCCCCAGGCGTTGGTGTCGCGTACTGCGGGGAACGACAAGTTGGGTGATGCGCTCGACGAAGACGCGGCGGATGTGGTCCCCGCGGACCGGAAGCTGGCTCCCGCAGTCCGCCCCCAGCCACGCCGTCCCACCAACTCGTCCGCCGCGCCGAAGCCCCCGAAAACGATCCAGCAGGAGGAGGAATTGGAGTCGCGTCTCGACCGCTTGCTGGAGGATGAAGACGCCGATTTGCCTGCCGAGACCCCCGACTCGCGCTCGGTCGCCCGTCGCGACGCGGGACGTGGCAATTCCGCGGCGAAGCGGGTGACGGCCGACGAGTCGGACGATGCCGAAGCGGAAACGACCGTGCGGCCCGCTCCCGGCCGGCCGGCTCGTCCGCGCCCTGCGGCGGCCAGCCGCAGTCAGGCCGACTCCTGGGACGATGAAGAGGAAGACCAAACGCCGACCGCCTCGTCGCGCCGCACCAGTGGCGGACGCAGCCGGGTGGTCTCGGGAGGCCTGAGCCTGCCCGACGAACCCGAGGCCGATGAACCGGCGGGGACCCGCTCGGCCGCCGTTGGCCGCAACAACAAAAGCCCGAAGAGCACAGGACCCGCCCGCCGCAATTCCGCCGTCATCCCGGCTGGACAGCTGGAGGAGTCTGACGAGGCCGTTGCGTCGCCAGAAGAAGCGCAGCCAGACACCGAGAATGAAACCACCCGGCTGGGAAGTGATCTCGAAGATCCCGATGAAGAGTTCCAGCCGCGGGGCAATTCGTCACGCTCCAGCCCAGCCTCGACGCGCACCCAGTTCGCCGAGGAAACCGACACCGCCGACCCGGCGGAAGAGTCCGTTGAGGAGGCTGAATCGGCCCCCGCGGTTTCCCGCCGCCCACGGGCCGCCGAAGCCACTGTGGATGGTGGGTTCGAAGGGGTCGATGAACCGGGACTCGTCCCCACTCCCCGAACTCCAGCCGAGAGTCGCCAGGGTGTCGATGACGAACTGACCCGAGAAGAACCGGAGACTGCGGCCGACGAAGCAGAATCCGGCGCCGCCAGTCCCCTGTCCGAAGATGAACCGCTGGTCGCCAACGACGACGTGGCGCCGTCGGAGACTTCGGCCAATCCCCCAGTCCAACCCCGTTCGCGGATGAGCGATGAGGACGAGGGAGAGATCCCGGTTCGGCCGCAGCCGGAACAGCCCCGCAGCCCTCCCCCGCGCAAGACCCCCACCGCCGAGTCGAAAGGGGACGATGATGATCCGCTGCAGATCCGCCCAGGGCGGGCCGCCGGGGGAAGTGGCACCGGGGGAAGTGGCACCGGGAGCGAGCCAAAGCAGGAATCATTCCGGCGGGATGACGATGGCCACGCGGGTGAAGATCCCCAGCCGGTCCGCAAGGCCCGACCCCGCCTGACGATCGACAAGAAAGCCCCCGAGACGGCTGTGTTGGGACGCCCGATGATCTATGAGATCGTGGTCAAAAACTCGGGACTGGTGGCCGCCCGAGGGGTGGTGGTGGAGGATGTGGTTCCCGCGGGCATCCGCATCGAAGGGTCCAAGCCGCAGGCGCAGTTGGAGGGGCGTCGGCTGAGTTGGCGGCTGGGAACCGTGGAGGCGGGGGCGACCCAAACGATCGCGGTGCGGGTGACTCCCGAAAGTGAAGGCACCCTCAGTGGCGTGGCGACGGTCCATTTCGACAATGAGCAGTCGGGCGATTCGCGGATCGGTCCCCGGCTGCAGGTGTCGGTCGATGCTCCCCGGCGGATCACGGTCGGGCAGACGGTCAGTGTCACTTTCAAGGTTCGCAATCTCGGCAAGACCAATGCCAGTGGCGTGCTGATTCATGACGTGCTGCCAGCCGCTTTGAAGCATCCGGCGGGGGACGACCTCGAATATGAGATCGGCGACATTCCCCCCGGCGAGAGCCGCGAGGTGACCCTGCAGTTGACCGCCGCCCAGTCGGGCCAGGCGATCAACCGGGCGGTCATCACGGCCGATGGGGCCGTCAGTGAAGAGACCGTGGTCGTTTTGGAGGTGGTGGGTCCGGTTTTGAATGTGACCCGCACGGGCGTGAAGCGGCTGCTGCCCGGGCGGCGGGGCCGGTTCACCAACGTGGTAACCAATCCCACGGTGACCCCTCTCGGCAATGTGATGCTGGTGGAAACGATCCCGGCCGGAATGGACTTTCTGGATGCCACTGACGGCGGCACCTACGACGACCGCAAGCGGACAGTCACCTGGCTGCTGGGACCGATGGATCCCCGCGAGTCGAAAAACGTGAGCATTTCGCTGAGTGCGAATGGCCGGGGGTCGTTGATCAGTGTCGTCCGGGCGTCGGATCCGTCGGGAGCGAGTGGCGAAGCGGTCAGCACGACGCAGGTCGTGGGGCAACCCGCGTTGTCGATCGAGGTTCCGGATCTTCCTGGGGCGGTGGATGTGGGGCAGGAAGTGACCGCCGTGGTGAAGGTCTACAACCGGGGGACCGACGCGGCGACCAATGCGCGGGTCACCGTCTCGCTCCCCGGCACTCTCGAAGTGGTCTCGGTGGATGGACCGGTGAAGTACCAGCGTTCCGCCTCGACCGTAGGGGGGCGCCCCCGCACCGAGTTGCGGTTCGACCCCGTCCGTTCCATCGACGTGAAAAAGTATGGCGAATTCCAGCTCAAGCTGCGGGCCCGCAATGCCGGTTCCGGTCGGCTCAAGGTGCAGGCCGCCTGTGACCAGATCACTGACCCCATCCAGCGGGAAGACGATCTGAGTGTGCTGGCCGAGTAAGGGGCGGTCAGCGACCCGCGCTGCCGCCAGCCCCCCATCCGGAATGTGCCGGAAGAGTCACGCGCGCAACCTCCGCGGAGGCGTTGGACGGGTGCGCTGCCGCAGCAAACCCTCAGGTCCGCGCCCGCGACCTTGGGGTGGCTGGCCCAATTTCCACTCAGGAATTCCAACGGTTTCCGCGTGCGGAAGGGGGGCTGTCCCCGGTATACTCCGCACCTCTCGTGGGGCGCTCCAGGCTGTGGTGTGGAAAGGGCGGTGGCGGGATGAATCAGAAGGTGCTGGACACAATCGAACGCTTGGGCAATCGCCTGCCCGACCCGGCCCTGCTGTTTGTGTGGGCGCTGCTGTTCGTCTGGGGTCTCTCGGCCCTGCTGGCCCCGGTGAATTTCTCCACCATTGACCCCGGCACAAAGGAGCCCATCCGGATTGTCAACCAACTGCAGTCCAAATCGCTGGTTCCCTTCCTGGTCAACTCGGTGAAGACGTTTGTCGAGTTCCCGCCCCTCGGGCTGGTGCTGGTCGCCATGCTGGGGGTGGGGGTGGCGGAACAGGCCGGATTGATTCAGGCGGGGTTGAAGGCCCTGCTCAAAGTGACCCCCAAGACTCTGCTGACACCGGCGCTGCTCTTCGTGGGACTGCTCAGCCACGCGGCGGGTGACTCGGGCTATGTGGTGGTGATCCCGTTGGGGGCGGTGATGTTCGCGGCGGCCGGCCGACATCCGCTGTTGGGACTGACCACCGCCTTCGCCGGGGTCTCGGGAGGCTTCAGCGCCAGCCTGTTGCCGGCGGGACTTGATCCCCTGCTGCAGGGGTTCACCCAGAAGGCGGCCCAGATTATCGATCCCGCGGCGGCGGTCAATCCACTGTGCAACTGGTTCTTCATGAGTGGCTCGGTGCTGGTCATCGTGATGATTGGCTGGTATGTGACCGACCGGATCATCGAGCCGCGCGTTGCCAACCTGGCGATCGACGGCAGTGGGGCTCCCCCGGCGCTCGAGCCGCTCAGCCCATCCGAGTCGCGCGGATTGCTGGTCAGTCTGGGGGGGCTCGGGCTGATGTTCCTGGGGCTGGCCGTCTGGGTGATCCTGGCCGGAGAATCATGGCGCGATTCGGATGGCAGACTGATGGGGCACGACGCCCCGCTGATGAAGGGGATTGTGCCCCTGCTGTTTCTGCTGTTCCTGGTTCCCGGAGTGATCTTCGGCGCCATCACCGGTTCGATCCGCAACCATCGGGACGTCATCCAGGCGATGAGCAAGTCGATGGGTGCGATGAGCTATTACCTCGTGATGGCCTTCTTCGCGGCCCAGTTCACCGCCGCCTTCAAAGACTCGAAGCTGGGGGTGCTGACCGCCGTCAATGGGGCCCTGCTGCTGCAGCAGCTCAACCTGCCTCCCCAGGTCACCATTGTGGCGATCATTCTGATGACCGCCCTGCTCGACTTGCTGGTGGGATCGGCATCGGCCAAGTGGGCCTTGCTGGCCCCGATCCTCGTTCCCATGCTGATGACCGTCGGAATCTCTCCAGACCTCACCCAGGCCGCCTACCGGATTGGAGACTCCACCGTCAATATCGTCACTCCCATGATGCCGTATTTCCCGCTGGTGGTCGTCTACGCCCAGCGCTATGTGAAGTCGGTCGGGATCGGCACCATGGTCTCACTGATGCTGCCCTACTCGCTGCTGTTTCTCGTGGGTTGGACGGTGCTGCTGCTGGCCTGGTGGTTCCTGGGGTTGCCGCTTGGTTTGGGGGCCTCGTACACGTGGCCCCGGTGAACGAACTGCTGGGCTTCCTGAGACAGGTCCGGCAGACCCGCCTGCTGACCGAGACGCAGTGGGACCGACTGCAGCAGACCGTCTCCGACGACCGCCTGCGTTCTCCCGCTGAGATTGTCTCCCGTCTCGTTTCCCAGGGAGATATCACCCCCTGGCAGGGAGAGATGCTGCGGGCGGGCAAGCGGAGCTTCCAGTTGGGCAAGTACCGGCTGGAGGATCTGCTGGGGACCGGCGCGTCGGGCACGGTATTTCTGGCCCGACAGACCGGTCTGGAACGCCTGGTCGCCGTCAAGGTGCTGGCGTCCGAACTGGTCCAGGATCCCCAGCTTGTGGCACGGTTCCAGCGCGAGACCCAGTCCCTCGCCGCCGTGACCAGTCCCCACCTCGTCACCGCCTTCGATGCCGAGAGTCATGGCGCACTGCACTACCTCGTTATGGAATATGTGCCGGGCGAGGACCTGGGGCAGATTCTGCGCCGAGAAAAACGATTGCCGGTCCCTTTGGCCTGCGAATGTATCCGTCAGTCGCTGTTGGGCCTGCAGACTGCTTCCGAAGCGGGCCTCGTCCATCGCGACCTCAAGCCGGGCAACCTGCTTTTGAGTCGCAGTCCGGAAACCGGCGGGCCGGTGGTCCGCATTCTGGACTTTGGGTTGGCGCGAGTTCGGGCCGAGGTGGCGCGCCGTGGCCGACCTGTCCCGGCACCGGCACCCGCCCCGGCGGACCAGGAACTCACCCACGATGGCGCTCTGCTCGGAACGCCCGATTACATGTCGCCCGAACAGGCCCGGGAGATCCTCGCCGCCGACACCCGCAGCGACATCTACAGCCTGGGCTGCACCCTGTACCGGCTGCTGACCGGCGAGGCCTTGTTTCCTGGGGAAAAGACCCGCACCGAAATCCTGGCGCGCGCCCCAGGTGCGGAACGGGACCGCCTCGAGCGAGGCGAAATCCCGGTTCCCCTGCGACCAGTTTTGGCGAAGTTTCTGGCCGTCGATCCGCAAGCGCGGTACCAGACACCCCGCGAGGCGGCCCGGGCGCTCGCCCCCTTCGCGCAGGGGGTACGTCTGCCCCAGACAAGTGACCAGCCGACACCACCGCGGGAACACCCGACCCCCGGCCAACCCGGGAATCCTCCTGACCAACTGGAAGATTTCTTCTCACGGCTCGAGCTCTCTGGCGAATCGGTCGGTGAAGATCCCGGCCGTCGAAGGGAGGTCTCCACCGCTGGGGATCGCTCGTGGAAATGGGTCCGTGTCTGGCGGCGATCCATCTTGGGAGTGGGCGTGGCGCTCGCGGCTCTGCTGGCCGGAGGTTGGCTGGCGCGTCCCTCGCTGACCATCGAACTTCCCCCCGGTTTCGTGGTCGAGGGAGAGATCCGGAGCAGGTCCCGGGTCTGGCAGCTCTCGGACCACAACCACCGAGCGGCGGGCCAACTGCGGATCTTTCCCGGGACCGGTCGGGTAGGGGGGGAACTGCGGCGCGACGGATTTGACCCGGTCCCCATCGAGGTCGACCTCGGTTGGTTGCGGTCGGTGGTCGTGCGGCCCGATTGGCGGCCGACGGCCGCAGCCCAACGCCAGGCCCGTGTGGCCGAGGAAATCAACCGGTTGGCGGCGAACATCTCGGGGCCGCTGGATGAATCGTCCCGTCAGAGTGCCCAGCGGCTCAAGGGGCAGATTCTCGGGACTCCCGAGGTCCGAGACTTGGCGCGGGCGCTGGCCCGGCTGCACGGGCCCCTCGACACGCTGGACGCGCAGGGGGATTGGTCCGGGCCACTCGGGGGCGTGGGGCTGGGTGACGCGGTCCATGAGGTGGTGCAGGTCCTGGGGAGTGGCGAGCGCCAGGCCTGGAATCGATCCGTCGGCCTCGTGACATCGCAACACGGTCCCCTGGTGGCGGCGGTTTCGATCGATCAGACGGTGCAGCTCTGGAACGGCGCGACTCTCAATCGCGTGGCCGCCTGGAACCTGGCGGTCCGGCCCGTGGCCGCGGGGTTCTGTGAAGTCTCCCCGAGGCTGCTGGTGGCCCTGGAAGATGGGCGAATTGTCGTGCACGACACCGAGTCCGGGGCCGAGCAGGCGGTCTTGTGGGGAGCCCGCCCCCCCTGGTCCATCACACCCGAGGGAACGCTTGTTGTCGCAGTGCGGCAGGGGGATGGGGGAGAGCCGGAACTGGGGGTGTGGGAACTCTCTTCGGGCCGCCTGCGCGACGCCTGGCCGACCGGCGACCCGCGCCCCGTGCAGGACTTGCTCTGCCTCTCGGCCGATCAGGTGGTGGTCGCCCACGAGCGCGGGGGAGTCGCCGTACATCAGTTGCCGACGGGGCGGCGGATTGTCGCCTGGCCACGAGCCTCGGCCCCCCGGACCGACACCCGGCGGCGCTGGCTGGCCCTCGCCGAACCGGTGGAGAACGTCGTGGTGTTCGACCTCTCGCAGCCCTTCTCCGAGACCGCCTCCGGCCGCGAGCTGGAATCGGCGGGAATGCCGCTCGGATTTGTGGAGGCGACAGACCAGTTGCTGACCCGCAATGCGTCCCGGGTCCTGGTGTGGAATCCCCGGACCGGCGACGAGCAACGGACGATCCTCGATGTGCCCGGGGTCAGCCTTGTCACTGGCAGTCCCGTGAATCTCGTGGCCGCCGATGAGTCGCTGGCCGAATGGTGTCGCTGGGACCTGTTGAGTGGTGCTCGCCGGTGTTTCGAGTCTCCCTCACACCTCAACCAACTGGCGACGCCGGGTCAGCAGCCGTTGCCCGACTCCGTGACCGGTGAATCCCGCACGACCCTGCGCGCGTCCTTCTGGGGTGCGGGAGACCGCTCCGGTTTTGAGGTTTGGAATATCGAAACCGGGGAACGCCGGGAACGGCCGGGGGAATGGCACTGGCCCGCCACGCTCGATGAAGAGGGAACACAGCTGGCTTGCCGTCGGGAGAATGCCATCCATGTGATTGACATCGCTTCGGGAGAAACCCGGGCCAGACTTCCCCGCCGGGTTGAGGAACACGACGTGCTGACCTTCAGTCCCACGGGGCGGTACCTGGCGATCCGGGGAGGGTGGGGGGTGTTTCGCTCGTCACTCGAAGTCTGGGATCTGCCGGCCGCCACCCGGGTTTCTCTGGAGGAACTCCCCTCGGGACGGGTCTCGGCACTGGGCTGGAGTCCCGGAGATTCGGCCGTCGCGCTGGCCCATGACGATCGCCAGATCTGGATTCAGGATCTGGAGGGAGGAGCTCCCCGGCCCATTTCTGCCGACTTGCCAGGCGTGGTGCGGGGAGTCGAGTTCTCGGCCGATGGAAACCTGTTGGCCATTTCCTGCGACGATCGCAGCCACTGGCTGCTGGATCTACGGACCGGGGAACCGCTGCGACTGCCGGGTTCGGTGGCCCGGGTGGAGCGGTGGCGATTCAGTGCCGACGGCCGGTTTCTGCTGGGAGTGGTCAATGACCGGGTCTTGCTGTACAGCGTGCCGCGCCGCCGATTGATCCGTTCGTTCACCGCCATCGAGGCGGGAGTGAATGATGCCGCGTTCAGCGCGACGGGCGAGGCCCTGGCGATCGCGACGAATGCGGGACGAGTCGAGATTTGGGATCTGTCCGACCTGAAAAAGGGTGTCCCCGCCCGGCGCCAGTTCCTCAATCTCGGGCCGCCGGGGGGGCGACTGTGGGAGGTCCGGCTGACTCCCGACGGACGGCACGTTGTAACCCTCAATGGCAATTCGACCGTCAGTGTGATCCGCCCGCGGGAGGGGCTGCCAACTTCCCCAGATGAGACGCCCCGATCGACCGACTGACTGGTCCCCAAAGTTCCGTTGGGAACGTCGCTCAGCGGGTCCACGCGAACCAGCGGCGCAGCAGCGACTGGACCCAGGGAGTCAGCCGGGTGCGGTTCCGGGCGTCAGCCGCCCGCTTGAAGGCCTCGGCCAGCGAGGGGTAGGGCACGATGGTTTGTGCGAACGCCGACAGCCCCAGGCCGTTGGTCATCGCGAGGGAGATCTGGCTGATCAGATCGCCGGCATGGGGACCAACCACCGTGGCCCCCAGGATGCGATCCTTGCCCGGCACCAGGTGGATCCGCAACAAGCCGGATGAGATCCCATCGACCACTCCCCGGTCGAGCTCGGCCAGGTTGACCTCGAACGTCGAGAGTGGGATGTTCTGGCGTTGCGCTTCCAACTCGGTCAGACCCACCTGGGCCAGTTCGGGGTCGGTGTAAGTGCACCACGGAATCAACAGCCGGCTGACGCGGGTCTTGCCGGGAAACAGCGCATTGCGGACCACGATTCGGGCCATGGCGTCGGCGGCATGGGTGAATCGCCAGGGAGAGCAGACATCCCCTGCCGCGAAGATGTTCCGGTTGCTGGTCCGCAGGAAGTCATCCACCTCGACGCCCGACTGCGGGTCGAACCGGACCCCAGCCTGCTCCAGGCCCAGTCCCGCGGTGTTCGGAAGCCGTCCCGTGGCGACCAGAATCACGTCGGTGTCGACCAGGCCACTCCCCGCACGAGTCTCGAAGTGCACCCGTTTGGCCGCTCCTTGCGTGACAATTTGCGTCACTTGCGAGTCGCAATGAAGCTGTACTCCTTCCGCCTCGAGTTGGGCCTGGACCAGCCGCGCCGCCCCCTCATCGTCCCGGGGAAGCACGCGCGGCCCCGTGTCGAACAGTGTTACCTGGCTGCCGAGGCGAGCAAACGCCTGGGCCAGTTCGCAGCCAATGGGGCCACCCCCGAGCACCGTGAGCCGACGGGGAAGTTCCTCCACAGAGAAGACCGTTTCATTGGTCACAAAACCAGCTTCGGCCAAGCCCGGAACAGCCGGAACACGGGCCCGGGCTCCGGTACAAATGACCGCCCGGGCGAATCTCAGACGCTGTCCCCCGATCTCAAATGAGGTCGGATCAAGAAACTTTCCCTCACCAAAAAAAACATCGACCCCCTGGTCGCGGTAGCGGGCCGCCGCATCATGACGACTCAGCACCGCGCGGGATTGCCGCACATGTCGCATCACGGCGTCGAACTCGACCCGCGGTGCGGAATCGGAGGCAACTCCGAACCGACCCGCCGAGCGGCTGGCCGCGGCGGCTTTGGCGGCCCGCAACAGGCTTTTGGAGGGGACACAACCGACATTGAGGCAATCGCCCCCCAGGCGGTCCCGCTCGACCAGTGCCACCTGGGCCCCCAGGCCGGCCGCGGCGATTGAGGTGATCAGCCCTGCGGGGCCCCCGCCGATCACCACGAGGTTGTACCGCTCGCGGGGTTTGGGATTCCGCCAAACTGCCGGGCGCACATTCGCGTCGAGCATTCGGTCGTAATCGTCAGGTTCAGGAGTGCGCGGGGATTCGGAGGCGGGCGTTGTCATTCCACCGGACTGCGGGACAGAGGATCGGAGTCGGGTCGCACGCTGTGAGGCGGGGGCAGTTCGGGCAGCGCCTGGTTGGCCAGTCGTCCCAGCCAGGTCGCCAGCCAGACCGAGGCCAAGACCCCCAGTCCCAACAGCCAGCCCTGGGCAGCCGAGGGAGCACGGCGTTCGGTCCAGATCTCGGCCAGATTGCCCAGGGCGCTTCCCACCGAGAGGAACATCACGGTGCCCGGCAACATCCCCAGCCAAGAGCCCAAGACAAAGTCCCGGAGCGAGACCTGGGTCACACCAAAGGCGTAATTCAGCAGATTGAACGGCAGCAGGGGAGACAGACGGCTGAGGAAGACGATCCAGAAGCCCTGTTGGCGAACCCCGGCATCCAGCCTCTGAAAGCGGCGGTTATCTCGCACCCAGGACTCAATCGTGCTGCGAAACAGCCAGCGTCCCACGAGAAAGGCGCAGGTTGCGCCGAGCGTGCTCCCCACCGAGACACAGGCGAGAGTGAGGGCGAAACCAGACCAGGTCTGTCCGAACGCAAAGCCTGCGAACAGGGTCAGCCAGGAACCCGGCAGGAACAACAGGCAGGCGGGGACGAACAGCATTCCCACAATCGGCGGACCCCAGGTTCCCCAGCCGGCAAGGTTCGCCAGCCACAGTTCCAGTTGCGGGGCCAACGTCCGACGCCACGCCGGAAAACCCGCCGCCGCCAGCATCACCAGCGACAAACCTCCCGCAACCCACGCTCGACGAGTTCCGCGGCGATCGCGCATGGGGGCTCCGGTCAGAGGCAGTCTGGCAAGACCACTCGTGAGAGTGGACAGGGCAAAAAAAATGGCGGACTGGAGAAATCCAGTCCGCCGTCAGATCTGTTCAGGGAGTTAGTCCTTCACCCGGGACCGACCCCCCACGAGAAACGTCTCAGTTTTTGCGAGCGGCGAACACGGCATTATAGACCAGGCCGGCCAGAATGGCTCCCAGAATGGGAGCGGCCCAGAACAGCCACAGTTGCGGCACGTAGTCGCCTCGCAGCAGCAGGGCCGGGCCGGTGCTGCGGGCGGGGTTGACCGACAGATTCGTCACCGGAATGCCGATCAGGTGGATCAAGGTCAGGCCCAAGCCAATCGGAATCCCCGCAAACCCCGCCGGGGCCCGCGAATCGGTCGCACCCAGGATGATGATCAGGAAGAAGAAGGTCAGCACCACTTCGGCCACGAAGCAGGCGGGCATTCCATACTTCCCCGGAGACAGCTCACCGTAGCCGTTGGTGGCGAAGGCCCCCGCCCCACTGGGGGCTTTCCAGTCGGCCCCTCCCGACGCAATGAACCACAACAGGGCCGATCCCACGACGGCACCGATCACCTGCGCGATGATATAGTGCACAACTTCCGACGAGGGGAACCGGCCTCCCACCGTCAGTCCCACCGTCACGGCTGGGTTCAGGTGGCAGCCCGAGACATGCCCGATGGCAAACGCCATGCTGAGCACGGTCAACCCAAACGCGAGGGAGACCCCCACGAAGGCGATTCCCAGATTGAGCGTGGTGCTTCCCGAAGTGTCCAGGAACTTGGCGGCGAGCACGGCACTGCCGCACCCTCCAAACACCAGCCAGCAGGTCCCCAGAATTTCCGCAATGAGTCGATTGGCGAGAGGCATGTTTTCCTTTCTCGAAGTGATGCCGCAACTCCGTTGCGGCAGGTGAAGTGAACGCAACTCAAGCGGCCATCTTAGTCGCCCCCCGCGGTTGTACAAGCGTCGCGACTGGCATCCGTTTCGTCCGCTCGGGATTTCCCTGAAAGCCACTCCCTCAACGGCTCCAAAGGCAGCCCCACCACATTGCTCAGGCTGCCCTCCACCTGGCTCACAAACACGCTGCCCGCCCCCTGGATGGCGTACCCTCCCGCCTTGCCGCGGGGCTCCTCCGTCGAGACGTACCAATCGATGTCCCGCGGCGGAGGATGAAAGGTGACGGCGGTCCGCACCACCCCGACGCGGCGTTCCCCCGAGGGCCATTGGACACACAGGCCCGAGAGAGCCCAATGCGTCTGGCCCAGGTAATACCGCGTGAACCAGTCCCGCACCACGGCGGGCCAGGTGGGATCCTCGGGTGGTTGGCCCAGGACCCGCAGGTGGTCCCCCCCCTCGCGCACGACAATTGCCGTGTCGGCCGCGATGACGATCGCGTGTGCGGCCCCCCCACGAGTTCGTAGCAGCGCCGCCACCCCCTCCAGTTTCTCCCGGGCGATCAACTGAATCCGTGCTTCAATCGAGGGCCAGTCCTGGCAGTCTTCAAAGTCCCGCTCAGCACTCTGCGGCGGAGGCAAAACCTCGATCTCCGCCAGCGGACACAGGGCCGTCAACAATTCTTTTCGGCGAGGGGAACGGGAGGCGAGAACCAGTTTTGGTTGCATGTGGCCAGACGCAAGTTCCGCAGGAAATTCTGAGTGCATGGGTCAGCAGTCTGTCGGCACGCTCAATTCTCGGGTAGGAATCCAAAGGTATATGTGGACGGGCGCTTAGGCCCGGGAATTGTGGTTGCGAGTGGCGGGCTGTCTCGGTAGAAAGCAACACGCTGAAGATTCTGGGACAACGTTTCCACCAACCCGGCGATCTGCAGGAGGGTGCTGCCATGTTGAACTGGTCCGGCTCGCAGGTGTCTGGAGATTGCTCCGGAGTCTCTCGTCGCAACTTCCTCCAGATCGGGGCTGTGCCAGCCCTGGGACTCAGCCTGCCCGGCTGGTTGGCCGCGCGCGCTGAGGCCGGGGGCCCGTCCGCGGCGGTCCCCGGCACTTCCGTGGTGTGGCTGTGGCTGAACGGGGGGCCGTCGCACATCGAAACCTTCGATCCCAAGCCCGAGGCTCCGCGCGAGTATCGCAGCGTCAGCGGTTCGGTCGCCACCAGTCTTCCGGGTGTGGCTCTGGGTGGCAATTTCGAACGCCTGGCCACTCGCCTGGACAAGTTGGCCATTGTCCGCTCGTTCGCCCACCAGAACAGTGGGCATGGTGGCGGAACCCACTGGGTGATGACGGGCTACGACAACCGCCAATCGGATGCCGGAGGGAAGCCCACCCGTCCCAGTCTGGGAGCCATCGTGGCCCGGCTGCGCGGAGCGAATCATCCCCAGACCGGCATGCCGACCTACGTCCGGCAGGGTTCGATTGGTGCCGACGGACCCGCCTACCTCGGTGCCTCGTGTGCCCCGTTCGATCCACAGGGGCCCGCCCGCAAGAACCTCACAGTCGCGGTCAAGCAGGAGCGTCTGGATGATCGCCGGTCCCTGTTGTCGCAACTGGATCGCTTTCAAAGGGACGCCGACGCCAGCGGCCTGATGGAAGGTTTCGACGCCTACGAACAACAGGCCTTCAATCTCGTGCTGGGGAGCGCCCCCGCCGCCTTTGATCTTTCCAGGGAAGACCAGGGAGTGGTGGAAAATTATGGGAAAGACCTGGGGCAGCAGTTGCTGATCGCGCGCCGTTTATGCGAGGCCGGCTGTGGATTTGTGACAGTCAGCTTTGGCGGTTGGGACATGCACAATGGAATTGAAAAGGGATTTGAAAGGCGGGGCACGCTGGTGGACCGCGCCGTCTCGGCGTTTCTGGACGATGTGGCCGACCGGGGTCTGAGCAAGAACATTCTGCTGGTGATCACCGGGGAATTTGGCCGGACCCCGCGGATCAACCGCAATGCCGGGCGGGACCATTGGGCCCCCCTCAGCACGCTCGCCCTGGCCGGTGGCGGACTTCGCATGGGTCAGGTGGTGGGCGAATCGAGCGCCAAGGCCGAGACTCCCAAAAGTGCCGTGGTGACTCCCCAGGATCTGGCCGCCACCGTGCTGCAGGTTTTGGGCATTGCCCCCGCGCTGCAGGTGACGAATCTCGCCGGTCGACCGGTGAGTTTGGTCGAAACGGGTCGCCCCATCCGGGATTTGATCGCCTGAACCGGGCCTTGGCCCGTCCGTCCGCCAAACCCCGTTCGAACCTGCCCGTTCTGCGGAAACCACCACGGGCGAAACGTGGATCGACCCGAAATCCGCCGCCCGCCCCTGCGGGACTGCGGGCCCCCATTCCTTCCCGCCTCACCGCCAGTCGCGGCAGAAGTCTGGGGCCCGTTGCGGAATGAAGTTTGGTGGGGCGATGAAATTCGCGCCCGGCGCGACCGCCCGTGTTCGAGCCGACGAACACCCGGCGATCCTCCGCAGTCCCGTGGGGGAACGGCTACTTGTTCACCGAGAACCGATGCGCGGTCGTCTGTCGATAGGTTTGCCCCGGCCGCAAGACCGTCGAGGGAAACTCCGGCTGGTTCGGTGAATTGGGGAAATGCTGGGTCTCGAGGCAGAACGCCCCGTGCTTTTGGTGTCCCCCATTTTCCGGCGATCCATCCAGGAAGTTCGCCGAGTAGAACTGCACGGCCGGTTCGGTCGTCCAGACCTCCATCACCCGTCCCGACGCGGGGTGTTCCACCCGGGCCGCCCTGGTCAGTTCACCCGCCTTGGGCTTCCGCAGCACGTAACAGTGATCGTAGCCGCCAGGGGGGGCGAAGGCCCGGTACGACTCTTCGATCCGCGATCCAATCGCCTGTGGCGTGCTGAAATCCATGAAGGTTCCCGCCGTCTTTGTCTGACGCCCGGTCGGGATCATCCCCTCGCCGACCTCCAGAAAGGTCTCGGCGTCGAGGGTCAACACATGCTCCAGCACGTTCTGGCCCGAGGCCGCTCCCGCCAGATTCCAATAGGCGTGGTTCGTGAGGTTCAACACGGTGGGGGCGCGGGAGGTGGCCTCGTAGTCCAGCCGCAACTCGTTGTCGTCGGTCAGCCAGTAGGTCACGTGCGTGGTCAGTTCCCCCGGATAACCCTCTTCCCCATCGGGACTGATGTAACTGAACCGCACCCCCGCCGCACCCGCCTGCCGCACTTCCTCGGCTTTCCACAACTGTCGATCGAACCCGACTTTCCCTCCGTGCAGGTGTTCCGCCCCGTTGTTGGTGGCGAGGCGATACTCTTTGCCATCCAGTACAAACCGACCTTTGGCGACCCGGTTGGCGAAACGGCCGGTGGTGCACCCGAAATACGCGGTGTGCTTCACATAGTCTTCGGCCCGGTCGAAACCGAGGTTGACGTTCGCCAGTCGGCCGTCGCGATCGGGGCACTCGAGAGCCACCAGCCGCGCTCCGTAGTCGGTCACCTTCAGCACCAGTCCCTGGCTGTTGGTCACAGTCCACAGGCGGGCCGACTGATTGGGAGCGATCTCGCCGAACGTTTGCTGAATCACGCGGGAACCTTTCGATTGCGTTGCAGTTTGTCCCCGCGCGTGTCCCATGCCCAGAGGAGAGCACAGGGTCAGCACGACAATCAGGACGTGCCAACGGAGGGCCAGGGCCAAGCCCGTGGTGGGCGGTTTTCGGCGTGGTGCGCAGCGGGATGTCGGAGGCATGCGGCGATCATAATGGGGTGCGAAAGCGGGGGCAAATGTGGCAATCCGGCGTGGTGGGCGATAGCATGCGGACGACGGTTTCCACCCCGGAAACCGCAGGGAAGAGGTCTCACAGGAAGAGGATTCCGCGGATGGACGGCCACCGCCGCGAAGCGCTCGAGAAACTCGCGGGCAGTCTGTTGCTGGTTGGCGGAACGCTGGGGACCGGGATGGCCTCGGCCCAACCCGGTTCTGCTCCGGCGGGGGCTGTGGCCGAGATGCGTCTGTTGGGGGTTCTGGCCACGGCCGCCCTTCAGAATGCCTGGCTGCTGTTGGATGTGACCACCCTGGCCTGGAAAGAGCAGGGGCTCTCCGAGGCCCGTGTGCGGGGAATTGCCGACGCGCAGACACGGCAGTTGGCGTTGGTTGCCCGCGGCTTGCAGAGCCTCGATCCCAACCGCCTCGCCGAGGACGATCAGGTGTTCGTCGAGCAGGCTCGCCTCTGTTGCCGCAGCCTGCAGTTGGTCGCCCGGTCCCTCGTGCGCTGGCTCGACCGGCCCTCGTTGGCCGAATCGCGGACCCTGGACCGGACCTTGCGATCGGCTTCCGAGGCGGTCCGCGAATTGACCGGAGAACCCGACACGCAGGAGAGTCAGCCCTCCGGCGAATAAGGCCCCCACTTCCGAACTGTCGGCAGGGCTGGCCTCGTCACCCGTGCGCCTGGTGACCGTATTCCTGAAGGGACCAGCGCCGGCCTGCGTTCCGTGGCCGCCCCAGAGCTGACAGGGAGCGAGCGAGTACGGGCGGGGCGGGCTCGGCGATGAAGTGTCGGCCTACGAATTGCCCGGCAGCGGACTCTCCGCCGGGGGAGGCTGCGGATCGGAAGACCGTCGCCGCTGGGCCACCGGAATCGCACGATACAGCCGGACAATCCCCAGCAAGGCCGACATCCCCCCGATGATCAGGATCGCGAGGCCGGCCAGAGTGGGGGGGTGGCCAAACAGTTCGCGGGTCCGTTCCCAGATCGCGCGCCAGGTGAACAACACCACCACCGCGGCACAGGCCAGGCACGGTCCATACGGGAGGGCCCGACGTCCCTGGGCGAACCGCAGCAGCAGGGCCACCACGACGCCGCACAGGGGGGCGATCAGGAACACACAGACCACAGGTTGCCATCCCAGGAAGCTGCCGATCATGCCCATCAGGGTCACGTCCCCCAGTCCCAACGCCTCGAGACCCAGGGCCCAGTCGGAGACGATCCGGGCCAGCCACGTCAGACCGGCCCCCACCACCATTCCGGTCAGACTCCAGACCAGCCCATGCCAGTGGTGCGAGGTTCTGATCCACTGGGGAATCTCGGGCCCGATATCCGGGGCCCAGTGGTTCCAGTCGACCCAGACGGGAATCAGCTGCATGTTGCTGATCGCGAACGCCCCCACAACCCCCAGCACCGTCCCGGTCAGGGTGATCTCATCGGGAATGACGTACTGGTCGAGGTCGACCACCGTGGCGACGAACAGCAGGGTCACCAGCCCCAGGTGATAGAGAATGCGCCACTGCGCCCAGTCGATCGAGCCCCCTTCGACCAGCGACTGACAGCGGCCGGCGATCACGGCGATCGGGAGCAGTGCGGTCAGCGCCAGGCACGACAGCAAGATCAGTCCCTGGTGGGCCCGCCCCATGCGCCAGGGGGTGCTCCGTTCTCGCGACACCAGCCGGGTGCTCCAGCGAATGACCAGCCATCCCAGCAGCAGCCCCAGCGGCGCGAACAGCGCCGCATGCGCCCCGGACTCGCCGCGCGTCACAAACTCGAACCACCGCTGATTCAGCCGACTCAGGCTCTCGCCCACGGGGTCTCTCTCTGCTGCGAACCCACTACCAGTTGGTGAACGAACCATCCGCCCGCCGCCACAGGGGGCACCGTCCCTCGGAGATGGGAGGATAGTTCCGGACTCGGGATTCGTCGATCACAACTCCCAGGCCTGGTCGGGTGGGAGGCTGCAGATGGCCTCGACTGTAGGGAACCTGCACGGGAAAGAGATCCTGCAGATAGGTACCTGGCGTCCGGGGCAATTCCTGAACGCCGAAACTGCTGCTGGCCAGGTCGAGATGCAGACAGGCGGCGGTCGAAACCGGTCCCAGAGGGTTGTGCAGGGCGAGCTTCAGCCCGTGCGTCTCGCACCAACCGATCATCTTCACGGTTTCCGTGATGCCCCCCGCCAGACAGACGTCGATCCGGGCGAAGTCGCACAACTCGTCTTCAATGAGGGCCCGGAACTCCCATTTCGAAGAGTACTGTTCTCCCACCGCCAGGGGGACCGTGGTGCGGGCGGCCAGACGGCGATAGCTGTCGGGATTCTCGCAACGCAGCGGATCTTCCACAAAATACGGTTGGAATTCCTCGGCGAGCTTGCAGAACAGCAGGGCGTCGGCCGGATCCAGTCGCGTGTGCACGTCGATCAGCAGTTCAATCGAATCCCCCAGGGCGGTCCGCAGAGCTCGCAGGTCGGCGATCGCCTCGCGCAGGGCGTGACGGGGATCGAAGACCGAACCGTCGGCTCCCCCGCGAATTTCGGTCCGGATGAAACGATAGCCCTCGGCGACCAAGTGCCGGGCATGATCAACCAACTGAGTCGTGCTCTGCCCGCGGGCATGGGGATAGCAGACCACTTCGTCGCGGCACAGGCCCCCCAACAATTGGTACAGGGGGACCCCCAGCGCCTGGGCCTTGAGATCCCACAGGGCGATGTCCACGGCACTGAGAGCGGCGGCCCCCACCCGGCCGGGGGGGAAGAACCCCGAGCGAAACATCACCTGCCAGAGGTGCTCGGTCCGGAAGGGATCGGCGCCCAGCAGCAGCGGCCGCAGGGCATCGATGAAGCCCGCGGTCGCCCCCTCCCGCCAGGTGAGTCCGCCCTCCCCCACTCCCACCAGTCCTGTGTCGGTTTCCACCACGACAAACAGGAAGTTCCGTTCGGCACCAATGATGTGGGATGTGACGCGGGTGATCTGCATGGTTTCCCCAGTGTCTTGGTACGCGGGGATGAATTCAACTCCGGCCTTGGTACGGAGTTTGCTGCCTATGGGGGGGTAATGTGCGGACAGCTGGAAACTTCACTTGAACTGCGGACGGGAGTTGTCGATGAATCGCGCTGCAAAAATCGCTGTGTTGGCCCTGTTGGCCAGCCTGAGTCTGGCCACGGCGGCCTGGGCCGAGGGGGGGGATGACCGTCTGGCGCCCGCCAAGCTGGACCGGGGCAACACCGCCTGGATGCTCACCTCATCGGCACTGGTGCTGATGATGACAGCACCCGGACTGGCTCTGTTCTATTGCGGGCTGGTCCGCAAGAAGAATGTGTTGGGGGTGATGATGCAGTGCGTGTTCCTGATGGGGCTGATGTCGTTGATTTGGGCGTTCTGGGGTTACAGCCTGGCCTTTGGATCGGATGTGTTGGGGGGAGTCATCGGCGGGGGCGACTTCCTGATGTTGAAGGGGGTGCTCCCCTCGCTGGCGACCGATGGAAAGACGGTTACGGTTCCCATGATGGACGCCTATGGGATTCCCCGTTCGGTTCACATGGTCTATCAGATGATGTTCTTCATCATCACCCCTGGGCTGATTTGCGGCGCGTTCGCCGAGCGCATGAAATTCAGCGCGATGGTTCTGCTGAGTGTGTTGTGGGGCACGTTCGTCTACTGCCCCATCGCCCACTGGGTCTGGTCGGATACGGGATGGCTGAACCCGGCGAACACCGCCGCCAAATTTCCTGCGTTTGACTTCGCGGGTGGGACGGTCGTGCATATCAGCTCGGGGATCTCGGCGCTGGTGTGTGCGCTGTTGATTGGCAAGCGATTGGGTTACGGACAAGAGCCAATGCCCCCGCACAATCTGACCTACACCTGTATCGGCGCCGCCCTGTTGTGGGTGGGTTGGTTCGGCTTCAACGCGGGCAGCGCCCTGGAGGCGAATGTGCTGGCCGCGAACGCGTTTGTGGCGACGCACATGGCGGCTGCGGCGGGGACGGTCTCGTGGGCTCTGGCCGAATGGTGGCACCGGGGCAAGCCGAGCATTCTGGGGGCCTGCTCGGGGGCCGTGGCGGGACTGGTCTGCATTACGCCCGCCGCCGGTGCGGTGACTCCCCTCGCCGGGATCGTGCTGGGACTTCTGGCCGGATTCGTCTGCTACCAGGCGTGTCTGTTGAAGTCGAAGCTGGGCTACGATGATGCCCTCGATGCGTTTGGCGTGCATGGAGTGGGAGGCACCCTGGGGGCGATTTTGACTGGTGTGTTCGCGACCCAATTGGTGGTTCCGGGCTCGTCCACCGCCCAGGGGCTGTTGGAAGGGAATGCCCAGCAGGTGGTCAACCAGGTGGTCGGAGTGCTTGCCTCCGGATTGCTGGGAGTGATTGGGACCTTCATCATTCTCAAAGTCATCGACTCGGTGGTTGGCCTGCGGGTGACCCAGGAAGAAGAGCTGATGGGGCTCGATGTCAGCCAGCACGGAGAAGAAGGCTACATTTTCGTCTGATCGGGACGATCCGTCCGAAGTTGACTACACTTTGCGATCCGGGGGCACGCCTGTGTCGGCCCCCGGACGTCTCTTTTTGTGGAGCTGGCCGGCCCGGTCAGCCACGTCCAGGAGCCTCTGATGAAAAAAATCGAAGCGGTCATCCGGCATTACAAGCTGGAAGATGTCAAGAATGCCCTCACCCAGGCGAAGGTCGAGGGAATGACCGTGACCGAAGTCCGTGGGTTTGGTCGGCAGCGGGGTCACAAGGAAATGTACCGGGGTGCGGAGTACACCGTGGACTTTCTGCCCAAGGTCAAGATCGAGGTGGTGGTGACCGAGAGCCTCGTCAAGGAGGCGGTCGAAACCATCATGCGTGTCGCCCGCACTGGACAAATTGGGGATGGAAAAATCTTCATTACCGATCTCGCCGAGGTCATCCGCATCCGCACGGGGGAGACCGGCGAGTCGGCGATGTGACCGGCTTTTACGGCATGCTTCCGCGTGAGGAGTGCCCCTCCGCAGTCTCCAGGTCCCCGGTTTGATGTCCACCGCCTCCCCCCTGTGCGATCCCGAATTCGAGCAGGGCTTGCAGGCCCGGAAAGAGCGTTTGCGGGCACTGCGTGAAGCGGCGCGCGAGGCCCATCTCTCGGGACGCTCGGCCCTGCAGATCGCCAGCCTGATGAGCCGCGGCATCGATCAGTTGCTGATCGATCTGCTGGCCGGCAGCCTGGCGGGGCAGTCGGAGGCGGATCGCGAAGTGCTGCTGGAAGGGACGGCGATGATTGCCGTCGGGGGGACCGGGCGCGGTGAACTGGCCCCCTATTCCGACGTCGATCTGCTGTTCCTGTGCGATCTCCGTTCGGACCAGGTATTCGTCCGTTCGATTCAGTCCATGGTCCGGGCGTGTTGGGACACTGGGCTGCAACTGGGACATCGGGTTGCCACGCCCGCTGATGGCCTCGAATTCGCCGCTCAGGACCCCGTCTTCGCCACCGCGCTGGTGGAGATGCGGCTGCTGTGGGGATCTTCTCGCCTGTACACTTCCTTCCGGGCCGCGTTCGTCCGGCGGATCTCCCGCGGACATTACCGCACGTTCTACGACTCGTGTGTGCAGGCGCGGGAGACGGAACGCCTGCAATATGGCGGAACCGAACGGCAATTGGAGCCCGAGGTCAAGCGGTCCCCCGGTGGTCTGCGCGACATCCAGTTGGTCCGCTGGCTGGGACTGGCCCGGTTTGGCACTCCCGATCTGGACCTGCTCCGGCGCAGCGACGCCCTGAGTGCCGAGGACTTGCAGATCCTGTTGGATGCCCAGGAATTCCTGCAGCGCATCCGCAATGACCTGCATTTCCACGCCGGTCGCGCCCAGGAAATTCTGACCCGCGATGAACAATTGCGGATGGCCGAACCGATGGGTTTCTCGGGCACCGCCGCCCAGCGCCCGGTCGAACAATTCATGCAGCGGTTTTTCCGTCACGCGACGGCCGTGGCCGATGTGGTCTCGCGGTTTGTCGAGCGCGAGCAACCCCGGCGGTGGCGGAAAGTCCTCGAGCGATTGGTGCTGTCCCGGCGCGACAACGAGGTCTTCCGGGTCACGGCCCGCGAAATCTTTCCCGCCCCCGGGCAATTGCCCGAGGTGCTGCGCGATCCCGAGCGACTCTTTCAGTGGTTCGAGTTGGCCGGCTCCTACGGTCTGCAGGTCCCTGTCGAGTTCACCGACCGCATCCGCACCGCCTGTCAGTCGTTTTCCCAGCCCATTCCCCCCGCGGTGGCCCGCCGGTTTCTGTCGCTGCTGCAGACCGAGAAGGGGCTTGAGCCTCTGCTGCGGCAAATGGCGGCCGATGGCTCGCTGACCTACGTTTTGCCCGAATTCGGGCAGATCCAATGTCTGCTGCAGTTCAACCAGTACCATGCGTTCACGGTGGACGAACACACGCTGCGCACAATTGGCGAAGTCGAGCAGTTGCGCTCGCAGCCCACGGCACTCGGCCGGGCCGCCCGCGAGGTCAAGAACCCCGCACTGCTGCACCTGTCGCTGCTGCTGCATGACGCCGGGAAAGGCCAGGTCGAAGACCACTCGATCGTGGGTGAACGACTCGCGCGCGAGGTGGCGATTCGCCTGGGGCTTCCCAAGAGCGACCTCGACACGCTGTGCTTCCTGGTTCGCCATCACCTCGATATGACCCTGCTGGCCTTTCGGCGCGACCTGCAGGATCCGGCCCTGCTGATCCAGTTCGCGCGGCAGATCGGCAATGTCGAGACCCTGCGGCTGCTGTTCGTCCACACCGCGGCCGACATGCTGGCCGTCGGCC
Source organism: uncultured Planctomycetaceae bacterium (assembly GCA_903861195.1). Taxonomy (GTDB): domain Bacteria; phylum Planctomycetota; class Planctomycetia; order Planctomycetales; family Planctomycetaceae; genus UBA10511. Next base: position 28,829 of record CAIOTJ010000384.1, read on the forward strand.
CCAATACCTTCACCAGCTGGAAGGAAGACTTGCTGACACAGCTGTACCAGGGGACCTTCGAGTCGTTGTCGGGGGGGCCTCCCGGGGGAGCGGGTGAAGAGCGTCGCCATGAACTGCGGCGTGCCTGGAACAGCACCTCCACGTCTCCCCCCGCCGCCCCGTCCGAGACGACAGGGGCGGGGGATCTGATCGATTCGCTCCCCGCACATTATCTGGCCCATACCCCCGACGCGCAGGTCCTTTCCGACCTCGCGAGCGTGAGTCAGCTGGAGCTCGTTCCGCTGCGCATCCGCGCCTCGTACGACGAAGAGTCCCGGTTGGTGGAAGTGCTGGTGATTACCCGAGACCGGCCCGGTTCCGGGGTTTTCAGCCGCATCTGCGGCACATTGACCGCCCGCGGTCTGTCGATCCTCGCCGCCAACATCTGCACCACCCACCGGCAGGCGGTCATCGATCGCTTTACCGTCAGTGATCCCGACTTCGCCGGACAGATTCCCCCCTTCCGGTTGCGCGAAATTGAAGACAGCCTGCGCCAGGTGTTGGAAGACCAGGTGTCAGTGGAGGAAATGTTCCGCAGGAACCGACGGCTGGGGGGATCCTCAGCCGCAGGTCTGCTGTGCCACGAACCGGCGCGGGTTGTCATCGACAACCAGGTCTCGGAGTCGGCCACGGTGATCGATGTGTTCGCCAACGACGCACGGGGTCTGCTGTACATGATCGCCAAGGCGTTGTTCGACCTCGAGCTCTCGGTGATCCTCGCGAAGATCACCACCCATGTCGACCAGGTACTGGACGTTTTCTATGTCACCACCCGCGATGGGGGTAAGGTGCCCGAGTCCGACGAACCACGCGTGCAACGGGGAATCCTCGAGGCCATCCAGCAGTTCAACCGGCAGTACGGCGCTTCGGCAGGACTGTAGTTGGGGCGGGCTGGGCCCAATCGCACAGCGGAGCTTTCCGCCGGCCCGAGGCACAGACCGGCAACCGACCCGGAGGCGTTACTCCCCCGGGCCAGGAGCGGCATAAGGGGGATTGTCGGGAGGCAGAGGGGAGTTCCCCGCGTCTGGAGGGGGAGGCAGTTCCACCCCCATTCCAGCCGCCCCGACCAGGGGCAGCAGATCGTCGGGTTCGGGATGAATCCCGGTGAACACCTCGTCGAGTTCATTCCCATCCACGTTGTGCCGCAGTACGAAGTAGATGACGGTCGCGCTGCTCCAGAAAAAGCTGTAGACGAATCCCTGGACCAGGGTCGCCCAGGCATGCAGCCAGAAAGAGAACAGGGAAGTCCCGATCCTTTCGCCGGGAAGAACGAGAAGAGGAGTGGCCGGTTCGGCATCGGACCCCTTCACAGGGGGCACCCACTCGGAATTGTCCAGGGGGGGGGCCAGCAGTTCGGGAGCCGAATCGGCGATCGACTCGACCCAGCTGGCGGGTGCCGCGAGCGCCAGACCCTGCAGGGTCAGCAGCCCCCCCAACTGGGCCAGGAACAACACACAAAAGATCGCAAATGACCCATAAACGAGGGAGAGCACAATCTGCCCGAGGTACAGCAGCGGGCGTTCATAAACGTAGTTGAAGGCCCGGCTCATGGCATCGAAGCCATCGGTTCCCTCCACGCTTACGGTGGCGAACATCAGCGGCCAGCCCACGGCCAGGCCCATCACGAGAACCGACAGCAGCAGGCCAACCAACAGCAGCAGCCCTCCCCCCAATCCCCCCAGGACCGGCCCCACCAGGGGCAACCGCGAGAACAACCCCGCGCCGGCCAGCAGCACGCCGACTCCCGCGACCGCGAGCAATGTCAACACGGGACCCACCAGATACGAGAGGTAGTAGTTCCCCGCGAACCGCACGGCTCCTGTGAGGTGACTGTTCTGGTCCCGGGCGAATTCCATCGCGGCACTGCGGGTGACCGCTCCTCCGAACAGGCTCCAGACCACCAGCCACCATGCCAGCTTCAGCAGGGCCAGAATCCGTTCCGAGACCGAGGCCGTCGGCTCGAACAGCTTTTGCCCCGGGGTCAGCAGCTCGGTAACAGGGCCCAGGGTCACGCTCCAGTTGCCGAACACCTGACCGAAGAACCGTTGCGGTTCCCGCAATCCCGACGCCAGGGCCCGCAGCGTGTTGATCGGGGGCTCGCCCGAGTGCGAGTCCATTTCGGAGGCCAGCCCGAAGCCCAGGTCCCGTTCCCAGGGCCAGAGGGTCAATTCGAGAAGAACCTGCCCGGTCTCGTCGGGAACGGGGGGGACCAGCGCGGTCTCCAACAGTCTCCAGCCCAGGCAGGTGAGAGTCACTCCCAAAGCACCCAGCAACAGTTGCCGGATCCGCAGCGCCAGGCGAAATGATTGAAATACCTGGGTCCAGGGGGCGATCCGACGGAGATCGATTCCTGTGTGGAAGACGCGTTGGGGCATCGGGTTGGCCGGGGAGACCTGGGACCCGGAGCGGGGCCCGGAGCGGAAGAATGTTTCGAGAGTATAACGGCGGAATGTTCAGAAAAGCCACGCGTGACGCACGGAGTGGGCCGGGGGTTGGTGCCTGGAATGCCCATGGGCTAGACTACCGACCGAGTGAGCAACCGGGACACGCACCAAGTCTTCAAGGGGAGTGGAAGTATGGATCTGCTGACCACGCTGAACGGATCGTTGATGCAGGGGTTCTTTCCCGCGGGATGGGATCTGAAGCGGATCGATCGCTGCGTGGATGACGATCCGCAGACGATCACCCAGCGGCAGAAGTGGTGGCATCGCGGGTTCACTCCGGTGGCGTGCCGGGATGTCGCCGACTTCGACATGATGTTGGGGCATGAAATCGCCCTGCAGATCAAGAAGTCGCGGGATGCGGGCGAGAAACTGGCGCTGATTCTGCCCGTGGGTCCGATGGGCATGTATCGCTGGGCGGTCTACTTTCTGACCGAGTGGGGGGTGTCCTGCGATCACTGCACTGGTTTCAATATGGATGAGTGGAGTGATGCCGAGGGCAACACCCTGCCTCCCAGCAATCCGGGAGCCTTCCAGTTCGCGATGCAGCAGGCCTTTTACGGTCCCCTGGGAAAGCTGACCATTCCCACCCGGCAAAGGTTCTTCGCCACCCGCAAGCTGCTGCCGACGTATGCCGAACGGATCGGCGAACTGAAGGCCTCGGGAGCCCGCCTGATTGTGATTTTCGGGATCGGCCGGGTCTGTCACATCGCTTTTTGGGAGCCGCATTTCGCCGAGGAGTTCGCGACCGAGAAGGAATGGAAAAATCAGACCCACCGCCTGGGGGCCCGGCTGCATCCCCTGACCATCGAGCAGAACGCGATCACCAGTTTCAAAAGCCGCACCACCCTCGTGCCGGCGTTCGCCAACACGATTGGCCCCGGGCTGTTCCTGGCGGCGGACCGTATCATCGGTGGTGCCGATGGAACGCTGTCGCGAGGGATGATGTGGCAGGGACTGAGTCTCTGGATGACGTTGCGGCACGAGCCCTCGAAATGGATTCCTTCGACCTACATGCCAACGCTTCCGGGGCGGCTGTTTTTCCTGCAGGAGTTGGCCGGCCCTCTGGTGGCGGACTGCAATTGAACCCTGGGCCATTCCGCCTGCGGCCGTTCCCTGATCGGTTCACGGGGAGCGGGTCGACTGGCTCTGGTCCCTTCGTCCTGTCGATTGGTCTGGTCTGCCCCTGGGGCCCCCAACGCCGGGGGAGCATGGTATGAGAGTGGTCTGTTTTCCCCTGGGCTCGGCCGGAGACGTCTTTCCGTTTCTGGGGTTGGCGATCCAATTGCGGGCGCGGGGACACGACGTCATCGTGGCGACCAATCCGCACTTTGAACCCCAGGTGCGGCGCGAAGGACTGGCGTTCGAACCGGTCGGGACCGAAGAGGACTATCTGAAGATCACCCGCGACCCCGATCTGTGGCATCCACGGCGGGGCTTTCAGGCGATCGTCCGGCACGCCGATCGCATCATCCGCCGCCAGCACGAAGTCTGTACCCAGTGGCTGGGGGCGGGGCAGGGGGTGGCGGTGGCGAATCTGCTGTCGTTCGGGGTGCGCGCCGCCCGCGATCACCTGGCGTTTCCCCTCGTCACGGTGCACCTGCAGCCGGGGGTCATTCTCAGCCGCGAGGCTCCTCCCGCGTTCGGCGGCGGGCCGACTCCGGTCTGGCTGCGGCGTTGGTTGCTCCCCTTGGGGGAGCGGTTGGTGATCGACCGGCTGGCCGGGCCGAAGATCAATGCCTGGCTGAAGGAATTGGGGCTGCCTCCCATCCGCCGCGTCGCCCGCTGGTGGAACTCACCGGATGGAGTGCTCTGTCTGTTCCCCGAGTGGTTTGCCGCCCCCCGCGGAGACTGGCCACGCCCGTTGGCCCAGACCGACTTTCCCCTGTGGAATTCGGGATCCGAGAGCCCCCTGCCCGAGCCCCTCGCGCAGTTTCTGGCCGCGGGCCCCCCGCCCGTCGTCTTCGCCCCCGGAACGGCCAATGTGCAGGCCCGGCAGTTCTTCCAGACGTCGGTCGACGCCTGCCGCCAGTTGGGCCTGCGGGGGGTGCTGCTCACCCGGTTTCCGGAGCAGGTTCCCGCCGGGCTCCCCGAGACGTGCCGGCACATCGACTATGCGCCCCTCGATCGCTTGCTGCTCCAGACGGCGGCGCTCGTGCATCACGGCGGGGTGGGAACCACCTCTCAGGCATTGGCCGCCGGGGTGCCCCAGTTGATCCGTCCCCTCGCTCATGACCAGTTCGACAACCTTGAACGGGTGGTGCGGCTGGGAGTGGGTCGGGGGATTTCCGTCAGGCGGTACCGGGCATCCCGCGTGGCGGGAGAGCTGCGGTCGCTGCTGAGTTCGGCCGGGGTGAAATCCGCCTGTGCGGCGGTCCGCCAACGGTTCGAAAACCGGCGTGGTCTCGAACAGGCGGCTCTGGCGGTCGAGCAATTCGCCTTCCAGGCTCGCCGCGACCGTCTCGGTTGAACCCCCCTCGCGGCCGTCACGTGGACCCGGCAGGTGAAGGAATGCGGGCTGGTTCGAACGTGTGCCGACCAGGAGTCGTCCGGCAGGCCGTGACAGGCCGGCCGAAGTTGTTCGCGAACCCCCAGTGCAACGGAGGAATCGGCACGGGAGGGGCCGCTGGCGCGGGTAACCTCACCGCCGGAACGCAGAACGCCGCGGAGGAGCGATGTCCCCCGCGGCGCAGTGCGACTCAGTCGGCCGGTAAGCCGGGTTCTGTCGTGGGCGATCATTTCTCTGGGCGAACGGTTGCCCGTCCGCTCTAGCAACCGACCCGAGGGTCAGACCGGGCCGAACCGACCCGGGCGCAGAAAGTTTCCCTCCGGCGCTCCCCTCTGCTTGGTTTTGCTCCCCGCGGGGTTTACCCTGCCAGCCTGGTCACCCAGGCCGCGGTGCGCTCTTACCGCACCTTTTCACCCTTACCAGAAGACCTCCCGTTGCCGGTTGGAACATCCTGGCGGTTTGTTTTCTGTGGCACTGTCCCGGTCTTTGCAGACGGTGGGCGTTACCCACCACGGCGTCCTGTGGAGCCCGGACTTTCCTCGATCTGTTGCCAGATCGCGATCGCCTGGCCAACTGAGCTGCTCGCAATGATACGTATCGGGCATGCACAAGACAATTGGTCTGCCGCCCAACGCGGGACTCCCGCCCATTCCCACCTCCGACCCGTCAGGCAAGCCAACGCTCTTCAGGCGGCCCGCCGTTGTCGTGCGGTTGAGGTCAGCCCCAATTGCGAGAGTCGACCCAGGGTCCACCCCGAATTCTCGATCCACCGTGCCAGGTCGAGACGGGTCAGCAGCTCCAATTCGCCCGGACGGTCCGCACCCAATGGGTCGTGCCAACCATCCGCCAGAGCCGTCGAGCTCTCGTCATCACTCCCATGGACGCGCAGCGCGGCCGCGCCTTGGCCCGGGTGCATTCCAATCTCCACGAAGTTGCCCCGCGCCGATTGCAGAAACGTCTGGATCACGTCCGCGGTGATTCGGCCGGCGTGGGCCGTGCCGAAATAGCAATCGGGAAACAGCAATCCCTGGCGGGTGGCCTGTAGTCTCCACCGGAAGGCGAACAGCCGTTTGACCTGGGCCAGTCCCCACTGCCGAGGCCCGGCCTGGACCAGCAAACTGCGCGTCAGACCAGGTTCCCAGGCGACGCGCACATGCCGCAGGCTGTAGAGGTGAGCCAGACGGGGCACAATCTCCGCCAGCAGGGGAAGGCACTCGACATACTGATGCCCGTTGAGATGCCCCAGCGGGGCCCCGTGGTCGAGCAACAATTCGATCTGGGCCTGCAGCTCGTGTTCCACGGCACCGCGGATCGCGGAACGCATCCCCGCCAGCGACCGGGCGAACAGCTGCGCAACGCCGGGAAAACGCCCGTCCGAATCGAGCAGTTCGCGGGGATACCCGGTGGTCAGCGGCCGGCCCTGGGTCAGGTTCAGATGGACTCCCAGATCGAACGGCAGCCAGGGATCGCGCAGGGTGCGCCGCGGTCCATCGCTCGCCAGCAGGCGGTGCCGCCGCCGCAATTCGAGTTCGTTCCAGAGCGCGAGGGCATGGCTGACGGCGGGGGCGTTCGCCAGCAGCGATGTGCTGGTCAGCAAACCCCGTTGGAAACCGTCGATGATCCCCCGGTTGATCGCGGGACTGAACCCCAGGTCATCGGCGTGCAGCACCAGGGTCCGCGGAGGACCGGGAATCCGGCCCGCCACCGCGGGGCCCGCACCGGGACTGGAAGCCCCCGTGTATTCCGTCACGCCGCCTTCCTCCGTCGTTCGGTGAGGACGTCGACCACCGGGGTCTCCACCACCATCGTCTCTTCGGGCAGCAGGGGGGAATCGAGCCGCATCCGCCCCGTCAAAGCCCTCCAGCGCATCGCCAGCACGTCCCCCAACATGGGGAGCGCGTGGCGGGAGAGCGAAATGGTCGACGCGTACTCGTTGACCAGGGTCACCGGAATCCGGCTGAAGGAGAGACCCAGGGCATGTGTCAGGTAGACCACCTCGGCATCGAACGCGAAGCCGTTGATGACACATCGCGAAAATACCTCGCGCGCCGCGCGGCGGCCGAAGATTTTCAGGCCACACTGCGTGTCCCCGACCTCCCGGGAGACCAGGACCCGCATGCATTGCCGGAACACTTCGTGAGCAATCTGCCGCCCCAGCCGCCGCGAAACCGTGGTGGTCGATTCCCGCAGGTCACGGGCCCCGAAAACCACCTCGACCGAGTGGTCGTAAATCTGGTCGTAACCGTTCCGCAGCGCGTCGAGATCGTAGGGGAGGTCGGCATCCGTGAAGGCCACAATCCGCCCCGTCGCCTGGAGCATGCCCCGGCGAACCGCCGAGCCTTTGCCCCCGTTGGGTTGTCGCACAATCGAGAAATACCTCCCCCAGTCAGACACCAGCTCCGAAGTGCCGTCGGAACTGCCGTCGTCCACCACGATGACCCGGTAGTCGACTCCCCACCGACTCAAGTAGTCCTGCAGTCCCTGAAGCGTCTGGGGCAGCCGTTGCTCCTCGTTGTACGCCGGAATGACAACCGTCAATTCGTGATCGATGGGAGAATTCCCCGACACGGAACAATACCCCATGGGTGACAAACGAAAGTCGACTGCCCTCAGCGTGGGCCGAAAGGGGGCACCAGATGGGCCGTGGTGCAGTGAACCCGCGTCCTGGGGTGCGAACTCGGTCATGGGAGAGACCCGGGGGAGGGGAGAACCAGGAAGATTCCGTGAGGGGGGGGCGGACTATGTTCAAATCGTCGCGGGACGTCAACGCCAATCGGTCTCCCCCGCAAGCCCCCGGCCCGGATGGCAGCCGCGCAGCCTTCAAGCCACGGAGTCAAATTGGTTCCGTACGCCGTGGTGGCGGTTTCTTCCACATACCCGCGAACTGGGAAGGCGGGGTAACCTGGGGGGACGAGGGCGCAAGGAGCCGGCAGGTTCGGCAGCCGTCGGGTGCGGAGTGCGTGTTGGTCTCACCCCCTGATCCGCCAATTGATTCTGGTTGACAATCGGGCGGGTTTGGAGACGATGATTCCCCATGTCTGCCTCCAACTCGGGCTACCAATACCGAACCATCGTCGATCCCCCGGCGACGGGTCAATTGCTGCTGGTCTATCTCGCCCAGCGGTTCGATCACTCCACCATCGCCGAATGGCAGGGCCGTCTGGAGGCGGGGGAAATTCGGCTTGAGGGAGAACCGGCCCGGGGTGATGAACGGCTCCGGGCTGGCCAGGAAGTGCTGTGGAACCGGCCTCCCTGGCGGGAACCAGACGCCCCCTGCCACTTCGATCTGATTCACGCCGATGCCGACCTCGTGGTGGTCAGCAAGCCCAGTGGCCTGCCCACCCTGCCAGGCGCCGGATTTTTTGAGAACACGCTGCAGGCCCTGGTCCAGCGGGAATTTCCCGGCGCGCACGCCGTCCATCGCCTGGGACGTGGGACCTCGGGACTGGTGGTGTTCGCGCGGCACTCCGCGGCCGCCCGGGCGATCGGCACCTCTTGGTCGACCGCGGGCAAAACCTATCGGGCCCTGGCCCAGGGAGTCGCGGCAACTGACGCCTGCGAGATTCGTGTGGCGATCGGCCCCCAGAACCACCCCCGGCTGGGAGAGGTGTTCGCCGCCCGGCCCAACGGAAAACCGGCGCACAGCGTGGCCCGGGTCGCCGAACGCCGGGTGGACACCACCCTGTTCGATGTGGAACTGCGGACGGGGCGGCCCCACCAGATCCGCATCCATCTCGCGGCCATTGGTCACCCGCTGGAGGGAGACCCCCTGTATGCCCCCGGAGGGTTGCCGCTGGGCGACGATCCCGGGCTGCCGGGAGACGGGGGCTACTGGCTGCACGCCCATCGCCTCGTACTGACCCATCCCGGAAGCGGAGACCGCCGCGAATTCGTGGCCCCCCCACCGCCGATTTTGCGCACCGCAGCGGAGGCTCCCGACGCGGGTTCATGACGCGGGTAGGCCGCGCTTCACGCCTGCGAACGCTGCGGTGCCCCGTCGACGCCAGGCCGGCGTGCGCCTACGGTGCCAGGCAGGTCGCTCACGGACGATGAACGCAGCGTGGGGAACAGCGTCACCCGGGGGGGAAATGTGGTCCCGGCAGAGCCGCTGTTCCTCAGGCGATCACTTCTTCGACCACGTTCCCCTCAACATCGGTCAGGCGGAA
>CAIOTJ010000385.1 GCA_903861195.1 uncultured Planctomycetaceae bacterium
CAAGCGTCTGCTGTATGTGGGAGAGAATCGGTCGGAAGCGAGCCTGCGGGGATTCTTCCAGGAGTTGTCGGAGGAAGTGAAGGGGGGCATCCAGTTTGTGTGCAGCGATATGTGGCAACCGTACCTGAAGGTGATCGGGGAACAGATCGGCCAGGCGGTGCATGTGCTGGACCGGTTTCACATCATGACGCATTTCAGCAAGGCTGTGGATGAGGTACGGGCGAGTGAGTCGCGAGACCTCAAACGGTCGGGCACAGCACCGGTCTTGAAACACACACGCTGGTGTCTGCTGAAGCGGCCGGAGAATCTGACGGAGTCGCAGTCGGTCCGACTCAGGGAGCTGGTCAAGTTGAACCTGCGAACCGTGCGGGCGTACCTGCTGAAGGAGGACTTCCAGTGGTTTTGGGAGTACCGGTCCCCGACAGTGGCGATGCGATTTCTGGACGAGTGGTGCGGGAAGGTGATGCGGTCGCGGCTGGAACCGATGAAGCGGGTGGCGCGGATGCTGCGTCACCATCAGCCTCTGATCCGGAACTGGTTCGTGGCGCGGGGGACGATTTCCGGTGGCGTTGTGGAGGGATTCAACAACAAGGCGAAACTGAGCACCAAAAAGGCGTATGGATTTCGCGAACTGAAAACGCTGGAAATCGCCTTATATCATCAACTTGGGAACCTGCCGGAGCCGGAATTCACCAACAGATTCAGGTGAGGAGGCCTACTCTTTTTTATATCGGACCCGTTGGAATCTCCATGGTTCGGTGTGTCATCAACATTATCAGAACTGCCACACCCCCCCCTATCATCACCCCAGATATGCAGTAGATTCAGCCAGTGGCCAACTTCATGCACAGCAGTCCGACCCAGGTTGTAAGGGGGCACCGCAATACCACCTGTTCCGAACGCTGTGTTGCTGATTACCACACCATCCGTAGACGCCGGCCCACCCGGAAACTGCGCATACCCCAGCAATCCTCCGGTGATTCGACATGTCCACAAATTGAGATACGAGTCACGTGGCCAAGCGGACTTACCGAACTCATTGAACTTGATCATCGAATCGAGCTTCTCGGTGGCATGTGGATCCGAGGGGTCGTAAGGGAACGAGACCTTCGATGTCTGCGTTCGCGTCACCCCTGCTGTAGGATTACCCTGTGGATCACGCACGGCGAGAGCAAATTCGATGAGTGTGTCGATCGCGAAGGGAGCGAACGCAGCTGGAATGTCGATTCGGTCCGCATTTTGAAATCGAAAGTCGCGGTTGAGTGCGGCGATCTGGCTTTGGATCTGTTCAATCCCAAGGTTATCTTGAGTGGCGTGGTAAATCACATGTACCACAACTGGAATTCTCACAACGGTCGTTCGCGCTGAGCGCCGAGCAGTTCGTGTTGCCACTTCCAGCTCTCGTCGATTTTGTCGATAGACCGTATCTGTTTGCGACAGGAAATTGTGATGCTCCATGGTCGCACAGATTCGTTTGCGTTCGTCGGCCATACTTGTCTCTCCCAGAACAGCTACGGGGTGAAGGTGACACTGCTTCTTTTAGCGAAGCACATTGGAACATGCGAACCCGCAATCAGGGGTGTTCCGCATCAGTTCCGTACGATATTACTACCGATCTTGGCGACCGGCTAGTCACAACGAAGTATTTTAATAACTTGTATGCCGAGTACCGTGCAACAGGAATCGTGACTTTCGTACGGTATTCCGTAGGTGAAAACCTTATGTTGCCCGTCATTTGACATTCGGCCCCCCAGCCAATCCTGTTTATTGACATCGACCGGACTCGGGCTGGGAATCCACGGCTCGCTGCAGAGACTTAGGAGTCCCACCTCCGGAAAACATGGTCGCTGTAGAAAACCCATTGTACGCTCCGAGTAAAGGCCTGGCGTGATCGTTTGTCTGCGAATGCCTGCGTGTCAGTGCGGCCGGGCGGCTGCGTGATCCGCGCACATTGCATCGCTTGACGAAAAACACGCCAGCCGCAGTGCTCCCCTCACTGCACGAATG
>CAIOTJ010000386.1 GCA_903861195.1 uncultured Planctomycetaceae bacterium
CACCCAGCCTTCGAAGCCTTTGTGCTGTCATCGCAGACAGGGCAGGAACCGAGACCGCCGCAGCAAATCCAAGTCCCGGGCCGCCGAAATCGTGGTTCGGGAACTAATCAGTTGCGGATATGGCTGGAATCGATGTTGTGCGCGGGAGGATGGCAAGCGGTTGCGGAACAGGCTTGTCAGCCCGTTTGTCGAAATGGCGTGGATCAACGGCACGACGAGCTGACAGGTGGTCTGCATCAGGAAATGGGAGAGGCGGGTCGATGTGCCGGAATCTCTCGATTGAACTGACAAACCGGGAGGTTTGTCATCAGGAGGCGATGTCCAGCCCGTGGGATATCGCAGACGAAAACCGCCACCGACGCAGCCGATCTCGTGTCTTGTTGTTGCTCCTGGTCTACTGCTCTTCTGCTCCACTCTCTCGGTCCCCGGCCGTCAGGAGCCAGAGTTCGACGGCGGGTTCTGGTTGGACTCCTCCTTGCCCTGCGGGAACATAGACGGGGGGGCGGACGGGGCGGGCTGTGGGGAAGGCTTTGCGCACCGTCTCGGGAAGCTCGGTGTTGGGTTGTTGGCCAGCCCGGAGACACATCCAGAACCGCCCGTCGGGAGTCGCGGCCGCCAGGGTCTGCTGGACTTCTTCCGCAGGGCTTTGCACACACATCACGGGGCGGGGGAGAAAGCCGGGGGTATGCAGCCACTCCAGGAGTATCGCCCGGCCATAAAACCCCAAAGCTCCTCGAGTTGACTGGCAGACAAGGGGGATCTGGGGAGACTCCGCCTGCAGAATTGGCAACAGCGCCTGCCGCATGTGACCAAAGGAGGGACTTCCCACCTCGCGGGGCCCCCCCAGGCCAACCAGGGTCAACAGCACACAGCCGACCCCGACGATCCACCCCAGCCAGGTCCGCACTGCGAACGCCGAGAGAATCGGGGTCGCCGCCGCCGCCAGCGAAGCGGCCGCGGCATAGCGGGTGAGGGCTGCCTGGTTGGTTCCCCGGGCGGCGTCGACCGCCAACATCAGTGCGATCGGCAGCACCAGCAGCAGGCCCCACAGGGTCAACCGCGAACTGCGCCACAGACCGCTGACGGACAACAATCCGAATATCGCCAGAACCACCATCCACTCGCGCTGTCGCGAGGGGGCGACCGAGAACAGCAGTTTCACGGGCAAGGCCAACCCCGAGCGGGCTGCGCCACGCAGAAACGGTTCATTGGTTTGGTAGACGTTGGTTGTTTGGGCTGTCTGCAGATGCGTTGTGGTGAAGGGGAGCCAGATCGCGAGATAGATCAGGGCCGCCATCACCACCGCTCCCGCCAGTTGCCAGCGGAACGCCCCCGACAATCTCAGCAGACCCCACACGCAGACACCGAGGCAGGTGGCCGCCGCGAAGTAATGCGTCAGCATCAGCGGCAGCAGGGTCAGCCCCAGCAGCCAGACACGCCGGCGCGTCGGCCCAAAGGTTTCGATCCGCACCATCTGCCAGATCACACAACCTACGAGCCCCAGCAGCAGACCATATCCCCGAATTTCGGTCCCCAACTGGGTCTGCACGGGAGACAGGGCCAGGCACAGGGACACGCACGTGGCGGGGCCCACGCCAGCCTGCCAGCGCAGAGCCGCGAACACGAACCCGATCCCCACCACCGAGCAGACCGCCGAATACATCGCGGCCACCCAGTCGCTGCCTCCCCACAGGGCCCGCCAGCCCCAGAGAGTCACCATGTGCAGCGGGGGGTGGAAGGTCACTCCCCGGGACCAAACCACCCAGGGAGATCTGGCATTCTCGACCGCCGTGGTCTGGATCGCCTCGGTCTGCAGCGTATTGTTGGGAAAACCCAGGAAGTTCTCGCCATATCCCGTGGCCCCGGCCAGAATCCACAGTTCGTCAAACGACAGGGGATGGTCGGCCGCGATCCAGCGGACCGCCAGGGCGGTCAGCAGGCAGACGACGGCACAGAGAATCTCTCCAGGACGCCACCCCGTCGCCCCGGGCGAAACCCGGGGGGCAGGCAGTGGTGGAGGGGATGGTTCCCGACTCTGGCTCTCGCGGGTGGTGTTCAATGGAAAATGCCGGAATGAGGGGGAACGGACAGGTTCTTCTCGACATTGATCGTTTGTTGGGGGCTCTGCAAGTTGTCTGGCCTTCCGTCAATAATTAGGGTGGAATTTTTGTTGTCCGCGTGACGGCCGCGTCACCTGGCGCAGCAGACACCCCTCACCGCGCCGGTCGTCCAAGGGGGCGCAACCGGTGGAACCCTCATAATCGTCACAGAGATCACCCGTCGTGAAATCGTTGCTGGCTCTCCCCTGGGTGTACGATCTCGCCCAGTATGCGATGCGGGGAACCCGGTACCGGCGGCACCTGGCGGAATGTTACCTGCGCGTTGCTCCCGGAGATCGGGTGCTCGACATCGGCTGCGGCACGGGGGCAATGCTCGAATGCCTGCCGCAGTCGGTGCCCCCGGTGCGGTATGTCGGTTTGGACATGAGCCCCGACTACCTCGCAGCGGCCCGCCGGCACTACGGCAGCCGGGGTGAGTTCCATTGCCTCGAGCTGACTCCCGCGACCGTGGCCGACTTCGGCCAATTTGACCAGGTGCTGGCGATGGGGCTGATTCACCACCTCGACGATGCCGCGGCCACCAACCTGTTTCACCTCGCCCGGCAGGCGCTGCGCCCCGGCGGCCGGCTGATCACCCTCGACGGCGTGTTCACCGAGAACCAGTCGTGGCTGGTGCGATTTTTGCTGAAATCGGATCGGGGAGAGTACGTGCGGACCGAGCCGGCTTACCGCGGGCTCGCCTCCGGCATCTTCGGTCAGGTGCAGACCTTCGTCGCCCACGACCTCTTCCGAATTCCCGACACCACCCTGATCATGGAGTGCGCGCCATGAGCGAGGCGTGTGGAGAAGCCGCCGCCGTGCCGCCGACGATTCGTGTCTCGGTCGTGGTGCCCGTGTATCGCGGCGAATCGACGCTGGAGACGCTGCTGGCGGAAATCGAACCGCTGGCGGTCGAGCAGGTGACCCCTGCCGGCCACCGTGCCGTGATCTGCGAAGTGCTGTTGGTGCATGACTGTGGTCCCGATCGCTCGGACCAGGTGATCGAGAGCCTGGCGGCCCGCCATGACTGGGTCCGCCCGGTCTGGCTGTCACGCAATTTCGGACAACATGCCGCGACTCTGGCGGGCATGGCGGGGGCGCTGGGGGACTGGGTAGTCACTCTCGACGAAGACCGGCAACACAACCCGGCCGACATCGCGGCCCTGCTCGACCTGGCGCTGGCCGAGGGGTTGCAGCTGGTGTATGCCCAGCCCAGAAATCCGCCGCCGCATGGCTGGCTGCGGAACACCGCCAGCCGCCTGGCGAAAACCCTCGCCAACGCCCTGATCGGGGTGGGCAACACCGGGCATTTCCATAGTTTTCGACTCGTGACCGGGGAAGTGGCCCGCAGTCTCGCCGCCTATTGCGGCAGCGGGGTGTACCTCGACGTGGCCCTGCGGTGGATTGTCGCCCGGGTGGGGTTCTGTCCGGTCACTCTGCGGGGAGAAATGGTCCGGCCGTCGGGGTATTCCCTGCGGCGTCTGCTGTCGCATTTTTCGTTTCTGGTGATGACGGCCGGAGCCCGGCCTCTGCGGTTGATCGCGCTGCTGGGGCTGGTGTCGATTGGGTTGGCGATCGCCATCGCCCTGTGGGCGTTGTATGCCAAACTGACGGGCCGGGTCACCGTCGCGGGCTGGACCTCACTGGTGATTGTGATCACGTTTTTCTCGGGCTGCATCCTGTTGGCCCTGGGGGTGATTGCCGAATATCTGGCGCTCACGATGAGCATTGCCATGGGGAAGCCGCTGTACGTCGTCACCACGACGCCCACCCGACAGCGGGAGCATCCATGACGACCCGTTCCCTGTCTGCCGCTGCCAGGCCGGCCACCTGGGTCCTGGGGGCCCGGGGCCTGCTGGGGCGGGCGTTGAAGGGGCATTTGCGGCAGACCTCCAGCGCGATGTTCCAGCCCGCGTGTCGCTTCGCCTGGGACGACGAGCGGTTGCTGCGCGAGCAGTTGGCGCACAGCGTGACGGCTTTCGCCCTCCAGGTGCGTGAGGCGGGGAGCTGGGAACTGTATTGGGCGGCGGGAGTCGCGGGGATGGGGACCCCCGCCGCGGCGGTGGCGGCCGAAAGCCGCGCCTTCGAGTGGCTGGTGGACCGGCTGGAGGCCGACCCCATTCTGGGCCAGGTGCCGGGCCGGTTCCTGCTGGCCAGCTCGGCCGGAGGGATTTACGCCGGTTCCCGCGAGGCCGTGGTCGACGAGGCGACCCCCGAGGCACCCACCACCCCCTACGCCCAGGGGAAACTGGATCAGGAAAACCGGTTGCGGCAATCGCGGCTGGCGGCCGCGGGCTGCCGGGTGCTCTTGGCCCGCATCTCGACGATGTATGGACCTTTCCTTCCGGGAGACACCCGGCAGGGATTGATCAGCACCATGGCCCGCTGTGTTGTGCGGAATCGCCCGGTGCCGATTTTTGTGCCCCTCGATACGGCCCGCGACTACATCGACACCGACGACGCCGCCCGGATCGGAATCGCCACGCTGCAATCGTTGCCCCAGGGGGCGGAGCCCACCGTGAAGATCGTGGCCGCGGAAAGCCTGACGACGGTGGCCGAACTGCTGGCGACGTTTCACCGGGTCGCGCACCGCCGGTTGCTCTTCACAACCAGCGTGGGCAGCCTGAGCGGGCTGTATACGATGCGGTTCCGGTTTCGCAGCCGGGTGTGTCCCGGGGCGGTCCGATTCGCGAAGACGACCCTGCTGCAGGGAGTGGCGCGGGTCGTCGCCGCCGAACGTCTGCGCTGCCAGCAACCGTTTGAACCCGACGCCCGGGAGAGGGGACCATGACCACACCGAGCGACGCCGCGCCCGCCGAACGACTGCTGCCGAATGACCCGGCCCGGGAGGCGGAGTTCGACGTTTATGCCGAGCGGTATGACCACCTGCTGAACGAAAGTCTGCGCCTGTCGGGGGAACGGGGGGAGTATTTCACCGACTACAAAATTCGCGATCTCGCACGGCTGTGGCGGTCGCTGGGGCGGGGGCCGGGAACCGTCCCGGAGAATCCCCGCGTTCTCGATTTCGGGGCCGGTGTGGGGGCGTCGATTCCGTCGTTCCAGCAGCATCTGCCCGCGGCCAGGCTGACCTGTGCCGACGTGTCGGCACGCAGCCTGCAATTGGCCGAGCGGCGGTTCGGCACGGTGGCGACGTTCGCCCTGTGTGCCGGGGCCGAACTGCCATTCGCCACCGACAGCTTCGATCTGGCCTACGCGGCGTGCGTGTTTCATCACATCCCTGCCGAGCGGCACGCGGGGGTGTTACGGGAATTGCACCGCGTGGTGCGGCCCGGGGGGGCCTTGATGCTCTACGAGCACAATCCGTGGAATCCGGTGGTGGTGCGCGTGGTTCGCGGCTGCCCGTTCGATGAACGGGCCATCCTCATCCCTGCCCCCGCACTCCGGAACAAAGTGCGTGAGGCGGGTTTCACACAGGTCGTCACAACCCACCGCGTCTTCTTTCCCCGCCCCCTGCACGCGCTGCGCTGGCTGGAACAGTGGCTGGGCTGGCTGCCGCTGGGAGCGCAGTATCATGTGGTGGGAAGGAAATGAGCGGAAACTCCGTAAGGGAGACGGTTGGCGGGTGGGGTGGAGAGAGGATTGGAGGCCGCGGACTTGTGTCGGTGGTGTTGGTCAAATGACCGGCTCAAGTTTCCGCAACATGGACATCCAGGGGAGGACTCGATGGATTCAGGCGATTGGGAATCGGGGATTCGTGCGAGGATCGAGCAAGGAGACGCCTTTCTGAATGCCGATGACTTCGAACGTGCTGCAGAGCTGTACCGGGAGGCCATTCAACTCATCCCTGCTCCAGCCCATGAGCACGAGGTGTCACTCGAGGCCTTCACCGCACTGGGCGAGGCGTGCTTTTTTGCTGGGCATTTCACACAGGCTTTGCACTGCTTTCGGATGGCGTTGAAATCGCCGAACGGGACGGCCAATCCGCTGGTCCATCTCCGGTTGGGACAGACTCGGTTTGAGATTGGTGACTTCCATCATGCGGCCGAATCGCTCCTTTACGCCTACGCTCTCGAAGGTCGTGATCTCTTTCGGGGAGAGGATGACAAGTACTTTTCGTACCTTTCGAAATTCCTCGATCGTTAGCACTCATCGTGTTGGTGCTTGAAGTCCTGCCCGATTGGCGTGTTTCTCGCGAGGAACCCGGCGGGCAAGGGCGGGACGTGCCGATCGGTC
Source organism: uncultured Planctomycetaceae bacterium (assembly GCA_903861195.1). GTDB lineage: Bacteria > Planctomycetota > Planctomycetia > Planctomycetales > Planctomycetaceae > UBA10511. Next base: position 6,294 of record CAIOTJ010000386.1, read on the forward strand.
TGGGGAGACTCTGAGGTGTGATTCCGCTTGGGCACCGATTGACTGCCGCGGAATCGGGACGAATGCGGCAAGCCAGCCAGAATGCGGCGACAACACTTCGATGGAATCTCGGTGGAACCTTTCGATCCATGACCCCTCGGCCTGCTGTGTCGCGCCAATTTGTCAGCCTTGGGGAGAATGCGTTGGATACGGCCGCAAGAAGTCCAGGTCTGTGACTTTGTGAGCGACAGCATGAAGATTCGTCACAAACGTCTGGCGAAACTGTTGAAACCGCATCGCTTTACGACGGTGTCTCGGTCTCCGGTCTCGCACGGTTGGCACTTCGTGAGAAGCAGTCATATTCCGGATTTGTTTGAGTCGATCATTGTGGAATCTCAAGGCAAACGAGGCGAAGCCGTCTCGGCATCGGTGGGCATCGCCGTGACACAGACTGTCATGGAAAAGGTCCTGGGGAATGTTCAGATTCTTGAGGACATGGCGGGGGATCCACGGCGAGGTTGGACGATCATCGATGACGATTCCGACGCCCGAGAATGGGAGCAGAAACTGGCGACGATTGGTCCGGTGCGGGCCGCACGGTGGGCCGACAGTCGTGGCCCGGAGCTCTTGCAGTCGACGGCTCCATTGAGGGCTATCGTCAACAGATATGAGGAGTGCCTGCCCCGCCACGATTCTCTCAGCCAATCACTGGCGCTGCTGAAAAGAAACCTTGATCACGCCACGGAACTTGCCGCGGAGAGATTCTCGGAGTCGCCCCTGTTCGATGTGGAGGGTGTCAAAGCACTGTGTTACCAGGTGGCCTGTCATCTGATTACCAGCCAGTCGGCGATGATCGAATCGCGTTCATTCATTGGTCACGAGCCGGACAAAGATTCCGAACTTCCCGATCGCATCGAGTGGCTTGCGGATCGATTGTTTCAGATCTCTGGCGCTGAGGACACGGTCTGGTAAACAAAACTGCCGCAAACGGCGGACAGGGTCGGGTGGCCAAAGCAGCAGCAGGGGACAGGTACCTATTCCAGATGAATCTGGGGATTGTCTGTCCGTGTGTGGGCATTGTATGCCGAGCAGAGCGGCGCGACTGCAGCGTGGCTCTCATCGCTCGGTGACGCTTGGCATGCCGGGTATTTCGTACGCGTCTTTAAGTCACGAACCCACCTGGAGGTTTCTCGGCAGTCGGCGAGACTCCTTCGCATTGCTCTGCTTGATCCCTGCGTTCCGGCATTCCCTCCGGGTGGCTGGCATTCCTGGGGGTACTTTCGCCACAGTACGGATTCACCAACCGATGCGAAGTCGGTCGGGTCTTGGGCTGCCGGGGTCCGCATCGGGGTTGCCTTTCCTCGCGAATAAGGTCGCTGATGATGGATGAGGGTCTCAGTCACAAACCGTCTCCCTGGACGGGGAGTTGGAAGGGGCGTCTGCAGGCCGAGTTGAGCAGATCGGGATTTGGTTCGCTGGAGGATTTTCTGCTCGCGCATCCGGGAGTAGGGTATGTGACGCTCTCAAGACAACTCGCCGGCGCGAATGTTGCGCCCGCGCAACTCTTCGGCGAACAGCTTCGGCTGGGATTGGAACGTCGGCAACTGCGGGGCGTCGCCATGGATTCTCTGGTCCGATCCATGAACGAGCGTGTCCCGCGCGGATGGCGGAATGGCCGTCATTTCCGGTTGCGACTGGCGTCGGCGTTTGCCGCTTGGTCGGTGGGGCTTTCACACTCCACACTCGAGCCGACTGAAATCGGGGTGCGACTTCACCGGGTGTTTGATGCTTTGGAGGCAATGCCGATTCCGACAGGATGGCTCCCCAAAAACAGCGAGGATCCGTTTATAACGGCCGCATTCGCGACCGAATGGCCCGAAGTCGAGGAATAAGAGGAGACTTTTCGATGCGCGCTTCTCGAAAAGGTGTGGATTCAGAGATGTGAGACAGGCAATTCAATGAGATTGCAGTATCGACAGTGTGGTCTACATAAGTCGCGGCGGCGCGAAGGTGGATCCACAGATCGGTCCATTCCAGAATCGGTGGCCTCGTGGTCTTTTTGAAAGCGCCCCGAGGCAGAAACCCAATGCATTCCGGATCAATCCATGAAAAAAGCCAACTTGCGAAAACTCGCAAGTTGGCCTGAGTGGAGGCGGCGGGAATTGAACCCGCGTCCTGTGACACCTTGGAAGAAGCCTCTACGTGCATAGTCGCTTGATTGAGTCGTACGGGTGGGCTCATGCGACCAGGCCCACTCCGTACCAGCCGATGACAAATCTTGTGCTGCCCGTAACCGGCGGTGAAGCAGCACCAGTCTGAATTTTCACCGACTTTTGGACTCCTCAGACGGGGATTCCGCAGTCAGGGCAGCCTGTAATTAGGCAGCCAGAGCAAAGCTCTTGTCAGCAGTTGTTGTTTGATCAGCTTTTAACGTGGCCCACTGATCAACCACGGCACGCCACCTCGACCGACAGTTATCCAGTCGAAACCGTTCGCCCCCGTAAGGTACGAGACACATCCCGTGGCCGAGATGTGCTGTTCGAATTGTCACTGGCTCCTGCGGAAAAGTCAAGGAGAGTCTTCGCGAAAATCGGGTGGTGGGTGGTGGGTGGCGGGGGTTTGTTGACCGGGCGATTGGCTTGGTGTTCATATCAAGGCTGGCCGATCCTTGGGGGAGGCGTCATAATGCAGGCTTGGTGCTGGGCGGGGACCGTGCGGTTGGCCGGCCGGCGTGGTTCGTTTCCCCGGCAGCGTCTGCCAGAGGGCCCTGTACATGCTGACCATCCTTGGATCGACCCAGCGGACCTGCGAAGGGGTCTCGCGCCGGCGCCTGCTGCAGGCGGGGGGAGCGGGGCTGCTGGGGGTGAACCTGCCCACCGTGGTGGCCGCCGAACAACTGTCGTCGGACCTCGTCGCCCGGGCCAAGCATGTCATCTTCGTGCTGCTCTTCGGTGGGCCGAGCCAGCTCGAAACGTTCGACATGAAGCCGGGGGCCCCCGACGCCATCCGCGGCCCCTACAAACCGATCGCCTGCCGGACTCCCGACCTGCTGATTGGCGAACACCTCCCCCGGCTCGCGGAAGTCTCGGACAAGTACTGCGTCATCCGCACCATGACGCACTCGTTCAACGACCACTCCGGTGGCGGACACTACCTGCAGACCGGGCATCGCTGGCACGTGCCCATTGGCGGGGGCTTCAAGCCGACGCCCAAGGATTGGCCCTCGCTGGGCTCCATCGTGGAATATACGGCCCAGCAGCAGGCGGGGCTGGAACGCCCGCTGCCAGCGTACATGGTGCTGCCCAACTCGCTGGGGCGGCTGCAGGAGGCGGGACAGTACCCCCGGCCCGGAGAACACGCCGGCTGGCTGGGCCAGCGGTACAACCCCGTCACCACCAAGATCGACAAGCGCTCGCTGACCGACAATCCGTACTGGCGCGACTGCACCGATGAAGAGCTGACCTTCCAGATCGAGGGGATGGCGGCCGGGCAGGATCTGACGCTCGACCGGCTCAGCCGCCGGCGGTCGCTGCTGGAGCAGTTTGATGATCGCCGTCAGGCCGTCGACCAGAGCGCCTTGCAGGCGGGCTACAGCGCCTTCCAGCAGCGGGCGATTGGACTGGTGACCTCGCCCCGCACGCGCGAGGCGCTCGACATTACCCGCGAAACCCCGGCCCTGCGCGACCGCTACGGCCGGCACCTGTTTGGCCAGGCGTGTCTGATGGCCCGCCGGCTGGTCGAAACCGGGGTGCGGTTCGTGACAGTCCACTACGACTGCGTCGACGGCTACAGTTGGGACTCGCACGTGCACAGCAACGACGTCAAGAACCACCTGCTGCCCACGTTCGACCAGGGCTTTTCGTCGCTGCTGGTCGATCTGGAGGAACGGGGACTGTTGGCCGAGACGCTGGTGGTCGCCCTGGGAGAAATGGGACGCACCCCCAAAGCCAACGCCAACTGGGGCCGCGACCACTGGAGCACCCTGTTCCCCGCGGTGATTGCCGGGGGAGGTGTGCCCGGGGGCAAGGTCTACGGCAAGTCGGACAAAGACGCGGCGTACCCGATCGAGAAGCCGGTCTCGCCCGAAGATCTCGCGGCGACCGTCTACTACGCCCTCGGCATCGATCCCGAGCTGCGGGTGTTGAATGCCGAGAACCGCCCGACGCACATTGTCGACGGGGGGAGCCCGGTGACGGGACTTTGGAGCTGAACGAGTTGGGCGGTGGGGGTCAGGACCTGCGACTGAATCACTGGAGCTATCGTTTCCGTGATTCGATGAATCATCGCGCTCAATCTTCTGAAAACGAAGTCCGTTATCCTGGGAAGCGTCTTAAGCCGATGTGGGGGCCAGGGTGATCGGGCTGGGACCGCGGGGAAAACGACCACTGGCCTTCGCCACAAATCTCCCGGCAACCCAGCGCCTACCTCGCAGAGGTTACTTCTCTCAGCCCTGGGTTGCCGCCTCAGCGGCTACCCAGGGTACGTGATCTCGCTCAGAGTTCGATCCGCAGTCATCAGACCGGGTGTGGAAAGCAATCCTTACAGGATAGAAATCGTGGTGGGAATGGCTACCTGGGGTAGTCGCTTGCGCGACAACCCCAGGCTGAGGGAAGTATCCCCTACGGGGAAGTTTTTGGGTGTGCGAGGTGGTTGCTGGTGCGAACTGTACAAACTCGCGGCGGAATCACGGGATCGATCATTTCCGTGATCTGAGGAGCCATCGCGCTCAATGCCCTGAAAGGCATACGAATGATCTTGGGGAGCCGCCAAGACGTTGCACCGAAGTGTTGTGACGACCCCGCGTCAACCGAGACCGTCCGTGCTTGCCCGTGGTCTCGCGCCAGAGTCAGGCCGATCAGTGGCGATCGCAAGATCTGCGCCAGCGCTGTCGCGGTCGCGTTGCAGTCACCGTGACGATGACTCGCGCCGCCTGATCCCGACAACGGGTTCTCGCCCGCACGATCCGGTGCGGGACCGGACCGTGCACGGAAGAGGGGACCGCCAATTCGCCTATTTCTTCAGCGATTCCAGATAGGCCAGCAGCGCGGCGAGCTGTTCGACGTTCAGCTTGTCGACGAGGCCCTGGGGCATGATGGAGATGTCCCGCTTGCCCCGTTCTTCGATGTCTTCCTTGCGGAGCACGGTGGCGACGCCGGTGATGTTGCGGAGTTCGATCTCGTCGCCCGATTCGCGGACGACAAACCCGTCGAAGACCTTGCCGTTGCCGGTGACGAAGAACTGCCCTTCGAAACCCTGGGCGATCTTGGCGCTGGGTTTGACGATCGACTCGACCAGCTCGGGGCGCTTGTACCGCTGGGAAATGTCGAGCAGCAGCGGGCCTTTGACCGGTTCGTTTTGCGAGACGGCATGGCAGGCGACGCAACCTTGGCGGGTGAAGAGCCGTTGGCCGTATTTGGGGTCACCCTTCACCTCGGCCACCTGCTGCACGACCTGTTCGAAGGGGAGGGTGCTGACGAGCGGTTTGTTGGGATCGACGGCGGGTTCCTGGTCGAGTTCGAGTCGGCTGACGGCGTACTGGGCCGCCTCGCGCACTTCGGCCACTTCGCTCTTGCGCTGCTGCAGAATCTGGAAGATCTGGGCTTCGAGCCGGGCCCGGCCAATGCCCCGCAGCAGGCTGGTGGCCTGAACGGGTTCGGTCCACGCCTGGTCGATGACCTTGAGCGCCTGGGCGCGGGCTTCGGCTGGGGCCTGGGGGGCCTCGGCGACGAACGCCAGCGCGGCCCCGGCCAGCTCGCGGACGGAGGGTTCCCCCTGGGTGACCGCGGTGGTCAGCGGGGTGACCAGCTTCGACAGCGCGGGCTCGCGGACGAATTCATCCCAGACGGTGCGGAGTTCGGCCGAGCTTTCTTGCGGACCAATCTCGGCCAGCGCCCGCAGAGCGGCGTCCAGCACGCCGGGTTGAGTGACCCGCCGCTGCAGGGCCCGCAGGGCGTTGACGCGCAGAGCCGCCTCCCCCGTGGGACGGGTCGCGGCCACTTCCAGCAACTGCAGGGCCTCGGGGGCCAGGTCGGCCGCACCGGGGGCAATCAGGCCAATGGCGGTGGGGAAGAACGCCGCGTCGGCCTGGGCCAATTGCACGATCCGTTCCTGCATGCCGGGGAGTTCGAGCTTGTGCTTTTTCAACTGCGGCAACAGCCATTGGACGATGGCGGTGTCTTCGCCGGTCAGTTCTTTCGCGAGGGTGGTTTCGATGCCGGCCGATTCGCTCCAGGTGACTGGCTTGTAATAGGGACCACTCGTGTCGGGGCGCGTGCCCCACCAGTCTCCGGTGTAGGGACCTTCGTCGCGGGCGAGGCGGGCGAGGGTCCGCAGCACGAGCTGCCGGGTTTCGCGCGTCTCTTTCCCAGCACTCGTGGCATCACCCGCCGGGACGTTCAGCTTCGGCAACAGTGCCAGCAGTCCACGGACAACCGCGGGATCATGCAGTGCCTGCAGGGCCCGGGCGATGCCCGCGCGCTGGGGAAACGGCGCGGTGGGCAATGCCGCCAGCAGGGCGTCGCCCGCCTGCAGTTTCACGAGAGCGTCGATCGCCAGATGACTGATGAGCGGGTCTTCATCGGCGACCAGCGGAATCAATTGCGGAGCGAGGTTGCGGGCGCGGGGGCCGGCCTGTTGGGCGAACCGGCCGAGGCCGCGGGCCGCCTGCAGACGGACGCGTGGGCTGCTGTCGCGCAGCCCCTGCACAAACGGTTCGGCCGAGGTTTCGGCCAGTTCGGTCTCGCGGTCAGCGAGGGCCCGCA
>CAIOTJ010000387.1 GCA_903861195.1 uncultured Planctomycetaceae bacterium
GTCCAGGGCTGCCCAACCACACCACGGGTGGTTTGGGAACTAATCAGTTACTTCTGTGTCCTTGCTCCAACCACACGACGGGTGGTTTGGGAACTAATCAGTTACAGGAGGCGATGGCACGGGGGGGCCGGACAAAGGCCAGACCGTGGAAGCAGCCGACGTCATTTGGGAGGAGGAGCCGGAGGAGAGCAGCGGCCCGGTGGCTACCAAAACCGGCCAGGGCGATTCCGGGGCGGTCGCGCAAAACCAGCCAAAGGCGCCCACCGGGAATATCAGCCAACTGCAGTTGTTCGACGCAGTTCCGAGAGTGGTCTTCGCGACGTGGGAAGATCCTTTGGGGTCGCTGCGGGAGAGAATTCACGCGATTCAAAACCGGCCAGAGGCGCCCCCCGGGAATCTGGTCGGGAAAGTGGGATTCGGCGAAGGTCAATCCGGCGTGGCGACGAGTTCCTACGGGCTGAAGCAGGCCGGGCCGGGGGGACTTGCCGGAACTCAAAACCAGCCAGAGGCGCCCGCCGGGAAAATCTTCGAGAAAGTGCTGCTTCCATCGAGACGGATGGATGATCAGGAAGCGGGGTTGAATGACGCGAGAGCCTTGGCGGGGGCACCATTGGCCGGCCGGAAGCCGGGAATCAATACGAGCCTGTGCACGGAGCATCACGAGTTCATCACGGGGGGACTGGAGCGGGGATTGGACGCGCAGCGGATCTGGCAGGACCTGGTCACCGAGCGTGGATTCCCGGGGCAATACTGGAGCGTCAAAAGGTATGTGGCCCGGCTCAACAAGCAGCAGCCCCTGCCATTTCGCCGGCTGGAGACGGCACCGGGGGTGGAGGCCCAAGTGGATTTTGGGCAGGGAGCCTGGGTGCGGGGAGCGGATGGCAAGCGGCGTCGGCCGTACGTGTTTCGCGTGGTCCTGTCACATTCCCGCAAGGGGTACAGCGAGGTGGTCTGGCGGCAGACGACCGAAATGTTCATCGACTGTCTGGAAAACGCCTTTCGACACTTTGGAGGCGTTCCCGAGCAGATCGTGCTGGACAATCTCAAGGCGGCGGTGACCAAGGCGGATTGGTACGACCCGGACATCCATCCCAAGATCCGCTCGTTCGCGGCGCACCACGGAACGGTGTTTTTACCGACCAAGCCCTACACGCCGCGGCACAAGGGGAAGATCGAGGGGGGGGTGAAGTACGTGCAGAAGAACGCTCTGGCGGGACGGACGTTTTCGAGTCTGGAAGAGCAGAACAACTACCTGCGGCACTGGGAGTCCCAGGTGGCCGACCAGCGAATCCACGGGACAACCAAACGGCAGGTCCGGGCGTTGTTCGAGGAGCAGGAACAGAGGGCTTTGCGGCCCTTGCCCGCGGCCCGGTTCCCGATGTTTCGGGAGGAACGCCGCACTGTGCACCGGGACGGGTACGTGGAAGTCGACAAGGCCTACTACGCCGCTCCGCCGGAGTATGTCGGGCGGAGCGTCTGGGTGCGCTGGGACGCGCGGCTCCTGCGTCTGTACGACGACCGGTGGTCTGCGTTGTTCACGCATGCGATTACCCCGGCGGGTAGGTTCAGTTCCTGTCCGGGAGCGATCCCCCGGGAAAAGATCTCGGCGGTGGAACGGGGTGTGGATGCCCTGCTCAAAGAGATCTCGCGGATCGGGCCAAGAACGCGGGACTGGGCTGCGGCGACAGCGCAGGCCCGGGGAGTGGAAAGTGCCCGGGTGCTGGTGGGACTGCGGGCCATGACGAAAACCCATGCCGTGGCGGAGCTCGAACGCGCCTGCGAAGTGGCATTGGCGAGCGGTTCTCACCAGCTGCGCACACTGCGGCAGTTGCTGAAGCGCAATACGAGCGGGAAACAGGAGCAATTTGAGTTCACACAGGAGCATCCGGTGATCCGTCCGCTAGAGGACTATTCGCTGGAGTCGTTGTCCGAGTTTCGTCGCGAGCGCACCCACTTCCCTTTGTCCCCTGGAGACGAGTCATGACTGTCCGCCTGAATGAGATCCTCAAGAAACTGCGACTGTCCGGTCTGGCCGAATCACTGCCGGTGCGACTGCACGAGGCGACGTCGAACCGCCTGGAGCATGGCGAGTTCCTGGAGTTACTGCTGCAGGACGAACTGCGGGTCCGTCAGCACCGCGCGATGGAACGGGCGACGAAGGCGGCGGGGTTCCGCGACCAAAAGACGCTGGAGGAGTTCGACTGGGAGTTCAATCGGGGGATCAAGAAGCAGCAGATCTTCGACCTGGCAACGGGCCGTTTCGTGCGGGAACACCGGAACGCGCTGCTGGTCGGTCCTCCGGGAGTCGGGAAGAGTCATCTCTCGCAGGCCATCGGCCGGTGCCTGATCCGGACCGGCTGGACGGTTCTGTATCGCTCGATCTTCGACGTGGTGCGGGATCTGCTGCACGACGAGGCGTACGAGGGGCATGACAAGATCCTGTCCCGTTACCTGAAACCGGATCTGCTGATCCTGGACGACATGGGAATGAAGCAGCTGCCGAAGCGCTCAGGGGAATGGCTGCTGGAGATCATCCTGAGGAGGCACGAGGTCCGCAGCACGCTGATGACGAGCAATCGGCCCCTGGAGGACTGGGGTAAGCTCGTGGGGGACGTTCCCTCGGCAACGGCGATCCTCGACCGGCTGCTGCAGAACTCGGAAGTGATCCAGATGACAGGCAAGAGCTATCGGCTGCGCGGCCCCCAGTCGGGGCACCGGGTACCAGAAAACCCGGACAAGAAAACTCAAGCCGAGCCCCCGCTGGGGACGAACTGAAAACCAGCCACAGGCGCCCCCCGGGAAAACGGGTGGCTCAATCAAAGATCAACCAGTCCAAACCCACCCCTTTTCATACCAATCCGCTGGCTGGTTTTGGGGCGCCCCCGAGTGGCCGGTTTTGAGGTGCCCGCTGACATCCCAGGCAAGATCGAACTGCTGATACACGTCGACCAGCCGTCTGACAGTTCCCGGCTTGCCACGAGTCCGGTCATTGAGTTTTTCAGTTGAAGTTGCGCCTCGCTTGGGGAGTGACGTTTCTCGATCTAGATACAGCGCTGTTGCGGTCCCGAGAAGTGATGCATTTGTGACAATGTTCTGTCTCGAAGCCAGCTGCGCGACAATTTCTCCCGGTTGGTGAAGTGGTCCGCAGAGGAGAATCATTGCTTGCGAGGGATCGGCTCGATGGGTATGGAAAATTCGATATGGTCCAGCGAGCAGGTGTCGATAGTACCGGAAGGCTCTTCCCGTTTCAGGCACCCAACAGGCATCTTCGAGTGGCTTTCGCTGTCCTTTTTCTTCCAGTTGCCCGTTTCGGATCGCCGGGCGGAGTTCATCTTCGGCACCGCGGCCGAAGTCA
>CAIOTJ010000388.1 GCA_903861195.1 uncultured Planctomycetaceae bacterium
CTTGCGGCCGTTCGGCAGGTTTTTCCTGCTGTTTCTTTGGCTCGGGGCCCTGACGTTCCCCGCGACGGCCTCCGCCCAGAGCGGGGCGCTACCGCCGCCGCCACTTGCGGCAGCGCGCCCTGAGGGCGCCCGGGGTGTTCCGCCGCGGCCCGTCGTCGATGGAGGGCGGGGGTTCACGCCGGAGGAACTCACCAACATCGCTGTCTACGACGCCGTCAATCGGAGTGTCGTGAACATCAACACCAAGGCGACGGTGTCAGCCGGCCTGTTTCTGCTCGAGGTGCCTTCCGAGGGGGCGGGTTCGGGCATCGTCGTCGACACCTTGGGGCATGTGCTCACGAACTACCACGTCGTCGAGGGGGCGAAAGAGATCCAGGTGATGCTCTACGACGGCTCGTCGCACACTGCCACGATCGTCGGCCACGACCCTGCCACCGATGTTGCCGTGATCCGCGTGGCGGCTCCGGCCGAGGTCCTCGAACCGGTCCGGTTCGGCAGCTCGAATGACCTCCGGGTCGGCCAGCGAGTGTTCGCCATCGGGAATCCGTTTGGCCTGGAGCGAACGCTGACCACCGGCATCATCTCCAGTCTCAATCGGTCACTTCCGGCCCGAAACAGCCGGACGATCAAGTCGATCATCCAGACCGATGCCGCCATTAACCCCGGGAATTCGGGCGGGCCGCTCCTCGACAGCTCCAGCCTGTTGATCGGCATGAACACCGCCATTGCCAGCCGCACCGGGCAGAGTTCAGGGGTCGGATTCGCGATTCCGGTGGGAACACTCGCACGAATCGTTCCCCAGCTCATCGAGCGGGGGAAGGTGATTCGTCCGGATGCCGGTGTGGCAAGGGTCTATCAGACCGATCACGGCCTGCTCGTCGCCTCGCTCGTTCCGGACGGGCCGGCGGAACATGCAGGGATGAGGGGATTCAAGGTCGTTCGCGAGCGGCGTCGGCAGGGGCCTTTCATGGCCGAAACCGAGCGAATTGACCGCAGCGGCGCTGACTTGATCGTCGCCGTCGGGGGCGTGGCCGTGAAGAACGCCGACGACTTTCTCTCCCAGGTGGAGACGCGAAATCCCGGGGATCAGGTGTTGATCACGGTTGAGAGGGAGGGGCATCGGCTCGAATTGCCGGTCGTGCTGGCCGCCGAACGGTAGTGTCCTCCCGCTGGGAAGAGGGGACGTTGCCCAAAAAAGACTCATTTTTTCCGCGGAAAAGGACGAAAATTATTTTTCTCGAACAGACCCGTTGACCCCAGCGTATGGTTTGTTAGATTTCGCTCTCTCGCCCAGCACGTCAGACGCCTTCGGGTTGTCAAGACGTCGGGGTTGAGTCGTTCATTGACAATTCGGCAGTTGATCTCTTTCAGTTTCGGCCGGCACGCGATCGTGACCGGCACCGACCAGAGAGGTCCCAAGAACGTAGCGAAGCTTCGGCTTTGTCTTTGTTCGAAGGATTTTGGTCGGGAACAAGTAGAGAACACAGACAGATGAAGCCTCTTCGAGGTTTGTCTCGGCGAAACAGAAGTCCGGAAGCAATTTCGGGCGGATGAAGAACCAACAAATTGAAGGGTTTGATTCTGGCTCAGAATGAACGTTGGCGGCGTGGATTAGGCATGCAAGTCGAGCGAGAACCGTAGCAATACGGGGACAGCGGCGAA
>CAIOTJ010000389.1 GCA_903861195.1 uncultured Planctomycetaceae bacterium
GTCCGGATTCCGGCCGCTGAAGCGGTGACGGTGGTGGCGGCCGCGCTGTGCGAACTGCCAGGTGCCGGTGGGCTTACCGCCGCGTCCGGCAGGTGGGGCCTGGCGCCATCGGCAGGGGGATCGGGCAGGCTCCCCCTGACCGCTTCGCGGGCCGAGATCTACGCCGCCCGTTACTCGCGTCCCGTCGCGGGTACACTGCAGTCTGTGGCAGTCGTGGTGAACTCTCCCGACCGTGCCTGGCGCGAGATGATGAAGAAGTTCGTCAGCAGTCGCCAGGGAGAGGTGTTGTCGGCGGAGCCTGACAATGTTCAGACCCTCTCCCGGCAACCCCACTGGCTGATCTGGGATGCCGACCCCGCGGGCCCCGCGCGACGCCTGGAACTCGACCAGTGGCGGAAGGCCTGCCCTCGACTGCGGGTGCTGGCCTGCGTGGGGTTTCCCCGTCAAGACCTGGCCCAATCGCTGCGACAGCAGGGGATTGACGGGGTGTGGTCCAAGCTGGCTCCCCTGGCCGAATTGGTCGAACTTTTGCGCTGTGATTCTGCTCAGAGATGAATCCCGGCGGGGACTTCCGGAATCGCCGGTCGAGATCGCTGTGTCCAGGCCGGGCCAGTACAGACAGATGATTTCGGTCGATCCAGAGGGCCGTGATCGGGGAATCACTGAGGAGGGGGGTTGAATTGAGTTGTTGCTGACCGATAATCCCCTGAAGAGGCGGTGTGAACAACGCGGGCTGTTCACCGGCAGTTGGCCGGGACAGACCCGTCACGATTCATTCCTCAGACACTGTGCAGGATCGTGTGATGACTCAGGTCTTGCTGCTGGGAGCGGGAAAGATCGGCCGGATGATCGCCCGGTTTCTGGTCGATGCGGGGGATTACGCTGTCTGCGTGGCCGATGTCGATGCTGGCACGCTCGACCGCCTGCGGCAGCAGGTGCCCGCCCTGGAGACGCGCACCATCGACGCCGGGAGCCGGGACGAACTGGTGGCTGCCATGACGGGGCGTCACATAGTGATTTCGGCCCTCAGCTTCCATTTCAACCCGCTGGTGGCCGAGGCGGCCCTGGCGGCGGGCGTGAGCTATTTCGATCTGACGGAAGACATCGCCACCACGAGGAGGGTGCGCGAGGTGGCCCGCGATGCGCGCGAGGGGCAGATCTTCATGCCGCAGTGTGGATTGGCCCCGGGCTTTGTCTCGATTGCCGCCGCCCACCTGGCCACCTGGTTCGACGAGCTGCACTCGGTGCGGATGCGGGTGGGGGCGCTGCCGCTGTATCCCTCCAACGCCCTGAAGTACAACCTCACGTGGTCGACGGACGGGTTGATCAACGAGTACTGCAACCCCTGCGAGGCGATCCACGAGGGACGCCGGGTCGAACGGCTCCCCCTGGAGGGAGTCGAGGAATTCTCGCTCGATGGTGTGCGCTACGAAGCGTTTAATACCTCGGGTGGTCTGGGAACCCTGTGCGAAACCCTTGAAGGACGCGTGCAGACTCTCGACTACAAGACGATCCGGTATGTGGGGCACCGGGACCTCGTCGACTTTCTGTTGAACGACCTCCGGCTGCGCGAGCGGCGGCCCCTGCTGAAACAGGTGTTCGAGCAGGCCATTCCCATCACCTACCAGGATGTGGTGGTGATCTTTTGCACGGTCACGGGCCTGCGCCGCGGTCGGTTCGTGCAGCACAGCGACGCCCGCAAGATCTATCACCAGATGATTGGGGGCGAGGTGTGGAGCGCCATCCAGATCACCACCGCCTCTGGAATCTGCGCGGTGGTTGACCTGCACCATGAGGGGCGGTTGCCCCACCGCGGATTTGTCCGGCAAGAACAGATCGCCCTGCCCGAGTTCCTGGCGAACCGGTTTGGTCGGCACTATCTGCCGGCCGCCACGGGCGCGGTTCCCTTCGACGGGCTGCAGACGGAAGATGAGGTGCCGAAATGAACGGGGCTGTGGCGGACGCGTTGCAATGGTTGGGAGTGCCGGCCGATCTGCGGCAAGTGGCCGGGATCGATGGACGGGCGTGGTTGCCGGGGAACGGTCCCTCCCTCACCCCCCGCTCTCCCATCGATAGCGCTGTGTTGGCGGAGTTGGCCAGCGTGGACGGGGAGGCGGTCGACGGGGCGATCCACCGGTCCCGGGAAGCCTTTCACGCCTGGCGGGTGGTGCCGGCTCCCCGCCGCGGGGAACTGGTCCGGCGCTTTGCCGATCTGGTGCGGGAATTCCATGAACCCCTGGCGACGCTGATCACGCACGAAGTGGGGAAGATCAACGCCGAGGCGCGGGGCGAGGTGCAGGAGCTGATCGACATCTGCGAGTTCGCCGTCGGTTTGAGCCGACAGCTCCACGGGCTGACCATCGCCAGCGAGCGCCCCGGGCACCGGCTGATGGAACAGTGGCATCCATTGGGACCGGTGGGGGTCATCACCGCCTTCAACTTTCCCGTGGCGGTCTGGGGCTGGAACGCGATGCTGGCCCTGGTCTGCGGAGACAGTGTGCTCTGGAAACCATCGGAAAAGGCTCCCCTGTGCGCGGTGGCGACCCAGGCATTGCTGGGGCGGGTGCTGGCGGAGTTTGCCGACGCGCCTCAAGGTCTCTCGCAGGTGGTGTTGACGGCCGATCGGGAGGTGACGCGCCGGCTGGTGGATTCGCCGCAGGTGCCGCTGATCTCGGCCACCGGCAGCGTGGCGATGGGGCGCGACGTGGCGCAGCGGGTGGCGGCCCGACTGGGGCGCAGCCTGTTGGAACTGGGAGGGAACAACGCGGCCATCGTCACTCCCTCGGCCGATCTGGAATTGGCCATCCGCTCGATCGTGTTCGGTGCGGTGGGGACCTGCGGTCAGCGGTGCACCACTCTGCGCCGGTTGATTGTGCATGAATCGCTCTGCGAGCGGGTGGTGCGGCAACTGCGCGACTGTTTCGCCCAGTTGCCGATCGGAGATCCCTCCGTTCCCGGTACACTGGTCGGGCCGCTGATTGATGATCGGGCCGGTGAGGCGATGCAACGAGCCCTGGCCCAGGCCCGCGAGGCGGGGGGGCGGGTCTGGGGAGGTGAATCGGTCCGCGACCAGGTCCCGCACGGCTGTTATGTGCGTCCGGCCCTGGTGGAGATTGAGGCGACGGCATCCATTGTGCAGCACGAGACCTTCGCCCCGATCCTGTATGTGCATTCTTACCGCGACTTCAGTGAGGCGCTGGCGATTCAGAATGGAGTCCCCCAGGGACTCTCGTCGGCGATCTTCACGAATGATCTGCGGGAAGCCGAGCTGTTTGTGTCGCCCGCCGGTTCGGATTGCGGTCTGGCGAATGTGAACACCGGGACGAGTGGCGCGGAGATCGGCGGAGCGTTTGGAGGGGAGAAAGAGACCGGCGGGGGGCGCGAGTCCGGTTCCGACGCGTGGAAGAACTACATGCGCCGCGCGACGAACACCATCAACTATTCGCGCGAGCTGCCCCTGGCCCAGGGCATTCGGTTCGACATCCAGGGGTGAGTGGTGACCTCCGTCGCTCGATCGGGCGATGGGGACCGGGGTGGGATTCCGCTCGCGGGAGACAGTCGCGAGGACACATACGAGGCCCTGCCAGGCTCTTGGCTAGTGATCTGGGTGGTCTGGCGAGGTTGGGGTGCCCGGGGAGGGTGGTTGGTCTTGACGCGTTTTTCGGCCCGGCTTATATCGGCGACCCCACTCGGGCATCCGGTCCGGAATGCCCCCCCCGACTCCTCCCTTTCCGAGAGCGGATTCGCGAGACCCTCGCGTGCGGATGCGCCTTCAAGGATTGACTCTCCATGTCGCAAAACAGCCAGGGACGGTTGTTGACCCGCGGACTCTTCACTGGCACCGACCGACAGGCCCCCAAGCGGCCCACCATGCGGCCCCAGGGGCGGTGGCTGGCGGTCGCGGCGCTGGCCCTGTGCTGTCTGACCGGGGCCGGTTGCCAGAAGATGCGATTGCGGGCCCAGAAGCCCGATTCGGACGAGGTCTCGGAGGTGAAGTCCCGCTCGCTGAGCTTCATTGGCGACCAGGTGGCGGTGACGGGGTTGCACCAGATCCAGATTGAGTCGGTCGGCCTGGTGGTGAATCTCGACGGCACGGGGGGAGATTCCCCTCCCTCGCTGTATCGCCGGCTGCTGATTGAAGACATGCAAAAGCGGGGGGTGCGCAGCCCGCAATCGCTGCTGCAGGACCCCAACTCGACACTGGTGGTGGTGCGGGCGACCCTGCCCCCGTCCATTCGTGTGGGGGAACGGTTCGATGTCGAGGTGGCCATTCCCGAGGCCAGCGAAGCCAGCAGTCTGCGCGGCGGCTACCTGCTGGAGGCCAACCTGGCAGAGCAGGCGATGGTGCCGGGCAAAGGACCCAAATCGGGTCACACCATGGGGAAGGCCGAGGGGCCGATCCTGGTCTCGACCGGTGATGTGGGAGAAGGGGCGAAGGCCTCGGTCATGAAACGCGGCCGGATTCCCGGCGGAGGGGTCTACACGGGCGGCCTGCTCAAGCAGGATCGGCTGTTGGGGCTCTACCTCAAGAACGAACTGCGCGGGGGGCGGCAGACGGAACGGATCTCCGAGGCGATTGGCCGACGGTTTTTCGACATGGTTCAGGGGCGCAAGGTTCCCATGGCCAAGGCCAAGACCGACCAGTACATCGAGCTGCGCGTTCCCGAACATTACCGCGACAACTACATGCATTACCTGTCGGTGATCCGCGCCATTGCGATCAACGAGTCGACGGTCGAGCAGCGCGAGCGGCTGGAGCGGCTGCGGAAGAAGCTCTTCACCCCCGAGACGGCGGGACGCGGTGCCCTGGAGCTCGAAGCGATTGGCTCAGCCGAGGCGAAACTGATTCTGCGCGAAGGGGTCGAACATTCCAATCCCGAAGTGCAGTTTTACTCGGCCGACGCGCTCGCCTACATGGGTGACGCGGCGGGGGCGAAGGTGCTGGTGACCGCCGCCCGCGAAGAGCCGGCGTTCCGCGTGTTCGCCCTGGCCGCCCTGGCCACCCTCGACCGCGATCGGGATACCATCGAGTCGCTGCGGGGCCTGATGACCCAGCCCACCATCGAAGAGAAGGATGGCGTGCGAAAAGAGATCTGGAGTGCCGAGACCCGCTACGGAGCCTTCCGGGCCCTCGAGTCGATCGATCGCAACCATGAGATCATCAAGGGGGAGCAGATCTATGGCGACACGGTTCTCCGGAGCCTGGAGACCCCCGAAGGAGAGAAGAAAAAGGGGAAGAAGCCCCGTCCCGAGTTCGTGCTGCATCTGGTCGATGCGCCGGGCGAGCCGCTGGTGCATATGACCCGCCACCGCAAGTCGGAAGTGACGCTGTTTGGAGCCGAACAGAAACTGCGGACCCCGGTCAGTCTGGAGGCGGGCCGGATCCTCGTGACTGCTCCCTCGGGCAGCGATGTGGTCACCATCAGCCGCTTTGAGCCGGGGCGTGAATCGCAGCGTGTCCAGACCTCGACCCGCCTGGCCGAGGTGGTGCGGGCCGTGGGAAAACTTGACGGCAGCTATCCCGACGTCGCCCAGTTGCTGGTGATGGCCGAGAAGCAGTCGAACCTGGAAGGACGCCTGGAATTCGATGCCCTGCCCAAGGCAGGCCGCATCTATTACCGCGACAAGGTGGGAACCATCCCGGGTGAACTGGCCCAGGGGGGAACCAAGGTGCGCGTGGGGAATGAAGAACAGGCCCCCAACATCTTCCCGAGCCTGGCCCCGGTGAAAAAGAGCAAGGAGAAGTTCGCCAACGGTCCGGTCGGGTCGGAAGAAGACGCCGCCGCCGACGAGATCGATTCGGACGACAGCGACTTGGGCGGCAGCACGGCCAAAGCCGACGAAGACGATGTCGCCCCAGCCCGCAAGCGGGGCCTGCTCAACCTGCTGCAGCGCAAGTGAGCGAGATGGCCCCCGGCGGCCAATGTGTGATGACTTCTCTGGTTCCTGGTCTTGAAGATTCCCTGGCGGTCCGATGCTGAAGGCGCTCGAACTGTTTGGCTTCAAGAGTTTCGCCGACCGCACGGTCTTCGACTTCGCCCCGGGCATCACCTGCGTGGTGGGCCCGAATGGGTCGGGCAAGAGCAACGTGGTCGACGCCATCAAGTGGATCCTGGGGGACCAGAGCCCCAAGAGCCTGCGCGGCAAAGAAATGACCGACGTCATCTTCAATGGCTCGTCGAGCCGCAAACCGGCCGGCTTCGCCGAGGCCCTGCTGACCTTCGACAACACCCAGCGGGTGCTGCGGATCGATGCCGACGAGGTGGTGATAGGCCGGCGGATCTATCGCAGTGGTGAGGCGGAATACCTGATCAACCGCCTTCCGGCCCGGCTGAAGGACATCAAAGACCTGTTCCTGGGGACGGGGGCGGGGACGGCGGCTTACAGCATCATCGAGCAGGGCCGGGTCGACCAGCTGCTGCAGGCCAGCAACACCGCCCGACGGACCGTGTTCGAAGAGGCGGCGGGCATTAGCCGGTTCAAGCTGCGCAAGGTCGATGCCGAGCGTAAGCTCGAACGGGTGGCCCAGAATCTGCTGCGCCTGACCGACATCGTCAAAGAGGTCGAGACCCAGCTGACCGCCACGCGCAGCCAGGCGTCGAAGGCGGCGAAATACCGCGAGTATTCGCAAGAGCTGAGGGCCCTGCGCACCGGCTCGGCCGCCGATGATCATCGAGAGCTTACGGACCGGCTCGATCAGCTGCAGCAGCAGCGCGAACAGTGGACCACCCAGGTCGAATCGGTCCGCACCCAGGCTCTCGAAGTCGAGGAGCAGCAGCGGTCTTACCAGGGGGAATTGACGGTCGCCGAAGATCGCCTGCGGGACGCCGAGCGGGCCGAGGCCGAACACCGTGAGCTGGTGGCCCGGCACGAGGCGACGCTGCGGCACCAGGCCCTGCGGTTGCAGGAGCTCGATGGCGAATACCAGCGACTGGACGAGCAGCAGCGGGACCTGGCGCAGCGCGTTCAGCAGGTGGCTGGTGAGCTCGAACAGACCGAGGCCGACCTGAGCGCCTTCGGAGGCGAAGTCGAACGCCGCCAGCAGGTGATTGAACAGGCGGCCCAGGAGGCGGCCGCGGCGGCCGAACGGCTGACGCAACTGCGTGAAGAACGCGAGACGCGCCAGCAGGCGATGTTGACTGCGGTCCGACAGATTTCGGCTCTGGGGAGCCGTTCGACGGCCCTGACCGCCCAGTGTGATCAGCGGGCCCGGACCCTTGCCGAGCTGGAATCGCAGCGGGATGAGGCCACCGGGCGGCTGGCCCTCGCAGAGGCGGAAGCGGCCCGCTGCCGACAGGCTCTCGAACAGGCGGTCGAAGCCCAGGCGCAGTCGCGGGCCCGCCAGCAGCAATTGCAGGCGCGCCGCGGCGCGCTACAGGCCGATCAGGCCGAGTTGCTGCAGGCTCTCTCGGCGGCCCGCGAACAGCGGGCGTCGCTGCTGGCCCGGCGGACGCTGCTCGAGGAATTCGAACGTCGCCAGGACGGGGTGGGTGTGGGGGTCCGCGAGATTCTGGGGTTGGCTGCCCAGCAGGCTGGCCCCCCCTGGAACCACGTGGTCGGGCATGTGATTGAACAGATCGAGTGCGACATCGAGAATGCCGCCCTCGTGGAGGTGGCGCTGGGATCGCGGGCCCAGTTCGTCATTCTGGACGACGCCGGGCCCCTGTTGTCGGCCCTGCGGGGCGGGGCCTGCCGCATCTCGGGACGGGTGGGTTTCCTGGTGTTGCCACAGCCGGGCGAGGCGGACGAGTCGCGTGTGCGGCTCGAATCGCAGACCGAGCGGAACAGTGTCGACCTGTCCCAATACGCCGGTGTGGTCTGCCGGGCGGACGCCCTCATTCGCACCCCCGCCTCACTCCCCGGGCTGGCGGCCCACCTGCTGGCCGACACCTGGGTGGTCCGCAGCCTCGAAGTGGCCGCGCAGCTGCTGCCGCTGACCGGTGCGCGGGTCCGCTTCGTCACACTGCAGGGAGAGCTGTTGGAAGGAAACGGCAACCTGCAGATGGGAAGCCTCGCGGGGGAATCGACGCAGATCTCCCGCAAGAGCGAACTGCGCACCATTCGCAGCGAGCTCTTGAAGGCGGACCGGCAGATCGCCTCGTCGGAACAGGGGCTGGCCGCGCTCCGCACCGAGCAGGGGGAACTCGCCCAGGAAGAGTCGCAGCTGCAGTTCGACGCCGACCTCGCCGCCCATCACCTGGCCGAGCAGCGGTCGGCCAGTTCCGCGGCCGAACTCGAAGCACAGCGGGCCCGCCAGTGGCTCGGGCACCTGCAGGGGGAAGGGGAACGCCTGGCGGCCCAGTTGGAGGAGTTGCGTCCCGCGGCGGGGGACGCGGCCCGCGAGCTCGCGCAGGCCGAAGAATCGCAGGACCAACTGCAGGCCGAACTGCAGCGGTTCGATCGGGAATTGGCCGCCTGCGAAGAGCAGTCGCGCGAGACGCGCGAGCGGCACGCCCGCGAACTGCGCGACCAGACCCGGTTCGAAGAACGCTTGCAGAACCTGCAGCAGTCCCGCTCGCGCCTCGACCAGGAACGTTTCCAGCGCGACCTGCAGCACGATGAGGCCGAGCGCCGCTTCCAGATTCTGGCCGCCCGCCGCGAACAGATCGACGCCGAGATCGCCCGAACCGAGGCGGCCCTCGCCGAGTTGCAGCAGCGTCACGCCGAACTCGCCACCGCCACCCAACAGGCCCGCCAGGCTCAGGAGGCGGCCCGCGGCCGTCGCGGGGAACTGGCCGACCGCGATCTGACGCTGCGGCACGAACTGCGCACCGCGCAGGAAGCACTGCACACCCTGCAGATGCAGGAGGCCGAGGTTCGCCACCAGCTCACCAGCGTGGCCGACCGCCTGCGCGATGAGTTTCAGGTCGAGGTGGCCGAGGTGTTGGCCGAGGGGCTGTCGGCCCGGGCCGTGTTGCGGCAGGCGTCGGCCAGCGGGACAGGAACCCCGGGATCCGAAGGCGAGTCGGCCAGCGCCGACTCTTTCGGAGACGTGGTTGATCCCGAGGTCGAGCGGCAGCAGATTGAAGAGCAGATCAATCGGCTGCGGCGCAAGATCAAGCAGTTGGGGCCGGTGAATGCCGACAGCCTGAAGGAACTCGACGAGCTCGAAAACCGCTTCGAGCGCCTTAGTGGACAACTTCAGGATCTGGTCGAGGCGAAAAGCTCGCTGGAGGAAATCATTCGCCGGATCAACGTCGAAAGCCGGCGGATTTTCCTCGATTGCTTCAACGAGATCCGCAAGAACTTCCAGGAGTTGTTCCGCAAGTTGTTCGGCGGTGGGGAGGGGGATGTGATCCTCGAGAATCCCGACGACGTCCTGGAATGCGGGATCGACGTCGTGGCCCGTCCACCGGGCAAGGAACTGCGTAACCTGACCCTGCTGTCGGGGGGCGAGAAGACCATGGCGGCGGTCGCGCTGCTGCTGGCGATCTTCAAGAGCAAGCCCAGCCCCTTCTGCATCCTGGACGAAGTCGACGCCGCCCTCGACGAGGGGAACGTCAACCGCTATCTGAACGTGATCCGCGAGTTCCAGGAGTGGACGCAGTTCATTGTGGTGACCCACAACAAGCGGACGATGTCGGGAGCCGATGTGCTGTATGGCGTGACGATGGAAGAGGCGGGTATCTCGAAGCGAATGTCGGTCCGGTTCGAAGACATCAGCGAAGACGGAAATTTCAAGGTCGCCGCCTGAGCGGGATTGGTCCGATTCGGCTGGGCTGGCCACTTGGGGGGGCGGATCTGGCGATTCGTGGATGCTGGGGCCGCCCGGTCTTGTGCGGAAAGACCCCCGCAAAATGGCGGTGGGTGCCGCCGGTCCCCAGGGAATGCCGGTCCACGCCTGGAACGCAGAATCCGGTGTTCCGTGCCATGTACCTCTGGTTGAACCTCCAGGCGGCCCCCCCCTTCGTGGAGCTTTCCGCACCGCGGACGTTACTGTGTCAGGCAGCGGCGACATCGGCCAACCGCGGGAAGCCATTCCGGGAGATCGACCCGGCCCGGCTGGTGTGCCGCTGGATCCGATCTGAACCCATTCGCAAGCCAGGCAGGTCATGTCATCACAGGCGATCGTCAATCCCGAGGAACTGCGGCGTTTCGCCCTGGGCCTGAAGAAGTTCAACACCGGTCTGGCCGACCAGTTGGCCAGCCTGTCGGGGCAGCTCGAATCGCTGAGCGCCACCTGGCGTGATCAGGAAAACCAGCGGTTCACCGAAGAGTTCCGCCGCAATCTTCAAGGCATGGCCCGGTTCATCGAGGCCAACAACCAGTACATCCCCTTTCTGCTCCGCAAGGCCGAGCGGATCGATGAATACCTGCAGCAGCGGTGAACCGTCGCCGCGCCGCACAGGCGGCACACCGCCGCCTCTCCGCCTTCCCCGGCACCCTGCCCGAGGTGTGACCCATGTCGGAATTCGCCAACGTGGAATCGGTTGCGGCCATCGCCCGGTTCCGCGTCGCCCTCATCCAGTTTGAAGAAGAGGCCACCAATACCCTCGATCAACTCGAACGGCAGGCCCAGAAGTTCCTGCACTGGCTTGAGGCCGACACCGCCACCTTCTGGCGGCTGGAAGTGCTGCGGTGCCACGAGAAGATCAGTCGGGCCCGCTCGGCCCTCGACACCGCGATGATGCGGAAGACCAAAGACTTCCGTCCCGCCTGCATTGAAGAAAAAGACAACCTGCGCTTCGCCCGGCAACGCCTGGCGATGGCCGAGGAAAAGACCGAGAAAGTCCGCCGCTGGGCCCGGGTGGTGCGCGAGGAGTTCGAAGAATACCGTGGCCAGCTCAACCGGCTGCGCGACGGGCTGGGAGTTCAGATTCCCCGCGGTGTGGCCCTGCTCGACCGAACCCTGAGAGCGCTCGAAAAATACACCGAACTGGCCCCCCCGCCCACCCAGGCTCCGCCGGTGTTCGCCACTCCCGGCGAAGCCCCGGGTGGCGCAGGCCCGGGCGGCGCAGACCCGGGCTACCCAGCCGCTTTCCTGTTTGCCCAGGATCGGCCGCCGACTGAAGTCAAAGCCGTGAAGGGCGACATCGCTCCCGAAACGCATCCCACGGTGGCACCTGACCCGAACGGCTCCCGCGAAGCGCCGGCCGTTGGGGAGAGTGCCAGGCACGAGACTGGCGCTTCCAGCGAGGAAGACAGGGGAGAATTTCATGGGGAGCACGACGCATGAGCCAGGGTGATCTGAGTGGTGGAATTGGCCAACTGCAGGACGCTCTCGAGAAACTGCAGGCGGTGTGGTCTGAAACTCGCGAGGAGTGGCGCGATGCCAACAGCCGACATTTTGAACAGGAATTCCTCCGTCCCATCGCTCTGGAATTCTCCCAGGCGTACACTGCCATCCAGCGATTGTCCGATGTTCTCAAGCAAGCGGAGCGAGATTGTGAACCCTGGCGCTGAATCCGATGGAGACGGAATCTCCCGTGATACGGCGGCATCCGAAGAGTTGGGGCTTTCCCAGGCGGTGGTCTCCCGCCTGCAGCGGGGCATCGCCGATCGCCAGCGGCTCGAGCAGGAACAGGCCCATCTCGACGCCACGACCGACCGGCAGGCCCAGTGGCGGTTCGAGCACCGGCTGCAGGAACTGGCCGACGAACTGCGGCACCGCATCGCCGAACGTGAGGCAACGCTCGACAGCACCCGGACCCAACTTGACGCCCAACTGGCCGCAACCCAGGCCCAGCTCGATGCCGAATTTGCCGATGCCGAGGCGACACTCGCCGCACGCCTCGACGCCGAGCAACAGCGGGCCGAGGGAAAATACCAGGAAAACAGCTGGCTGCTCAGCTCTGTGACGGCCGAAGATTCGGCCGAGAATCCCCTCGCTCAGTTCGAACGTCTTGAGCAATTGGTCGGGCAGACCCGCGGCAATCTCCAGCAGGCCGACCAGGAACTGACCACCCACCTGACGCGGCTGACGGCGTTGGTGGAATCCCGGCGGGGTCGTCTCGACGAACCTCCTCCCACTCAACCTGTACCAAAAGACAAAGACAGTCTCGCCGCCCTGGTGACCGACAGCCTGCGGATCGCCACGGCGGCCTGTCAGCAATTGGAACGGGAGGCGGTGCCGAAACTGTTGGTGGGGCTGCGTCCCTGGGGACTGTCATTGCTCGTGCTGGGGGGGGCGTTTGCCGCCGGTTGGTTCCTGGTTGACCCCCACTGGATCTCGGCTGGATTGGCGCGGGGAACCGAGTTCGCCGCGATCATCGCCGGGGGAGCCGTGGCTTTCGCGCTGCTGTTCTGGATGTGTGTCTGGTTTACGGCACAGCAGACGGTGTCGCACGCGGCCGAGCAGGTGCAGCAGACGCGGGTCAACGCGGCCGCCGCCTGGACCGCGTGGCAGAAGCTGACCGATCGCGAGCTGGCGCAGGCCGGAGCCCAGGCCCAGGCGCAGGCCGCGCTGCTCGACGAACGCCGTGCGAAGAGCCTGCGGAAATTCACGGAGGAACGAGACCGGATGCAGGCCGAGTGCGCCCAACGGCACGCCGCTGAACTGGCCCAGGCGACCCAGCAGCGCGACCAGGCGCGGCGGCAGGCCATCGAGCGGCAGAACGCCGCGCTGCTGTCTGCCGAGGCGGCTTGCCAGCGCGACACCACCTTGGCCCGCTGCCAGCAGGAAGAGGCGGTCCGCCAACTGACGACCCAATACGAGACTGGCCAGTCTTCGGCCCGCCAGCGGTTGGGGCAGGTGCGCGATCTCTCGCAGGCCACGTGGCAGAAGACCCTCGAGGATCTGCAGGGCATCATTCGGGGTTGGGAACAGCAGCATCCCCCTCGGGGAGCCGATCTCGAACGAGTGCTTGGCCCCGCGTGGCAGCCGCCGGTTGATCCGCCCGTTGACGGGCTGCGGCTGGGAGAGTCGGTGTTGCATCTGGCCGATTGGCCCGGGGGGACCCCCGTGATCGAACCGCGGCCTGCCGGGGCCGTCGAGGTGCGCTGGCCCGCGATCTGGAACTTCCCGGGGGGACCGCCGCTGCTGCTAAAGGGGTCAGGAGCGGGCTTCCGCTCCGCGATTTCGGTGCTGCAGATGGCCATGCTGCGGATTCTGGCCGCTCTCCCCCCCGGATCGGTGCGGTTCACCGTGTTCGATCCTGTGGGACTGGGTGAGAACTTCGCCGCTTTCATGAACCTGGCCGACCATGACGAGCTGCTGATCACCCACAGAATCTGGACCGAGCCGACCCAGCTCGAGACACAGTTGGCGAAGCTGACCGAGCACATGGAGACCGTCTTCCAGAAATATCTGCGGGATGAATTTCCCTCGATTGAGGCGTACAACCGTCAGGCGGGGGAGGTGGCCGAGCCATACCGCGTGCTGGTGATTGCCGGTTTGCCCGCCGGGTTTGGCGAGCGGTCTCTGCAGCGGCTGTTGAGCATTATGGCGAAGGGGGCCCGCTGCGGGGTTGCCACACTGTTGGCCTGCGACACCCGGCTCCCCCGGCCGCATGGTTTCGACCTCGAGTCGCTCGAGGAACTGTCGCAAGTGTGGGAGTGGTCCGATAACCGGTGGGTCTCGCGGCAACTGGGACCGGCCGAGGTAGAGTTGCGCCCTGATCCCATTCCTGCCCCGGCGACGGTCGTGTCGCTGGTGCGACGGTTGGGAGAGCTGTCGCGTCACATGCGGCGGGTGGAGGTTCCGTTCCGCCGCATCGCCCCAGCCGCCCAGGACTATTGGACCGAAGACAGCCGTTCGGGGGTACGTGTGCCCTTGGGACGGGCCGGAGCCACCCGCCTGCAATACCTCCAGCTGGGAAAGGGAACCAGCCAGCATGTACTGATCGCGGGAAAGACCGGTTCGGGGAAGTCGACGCTGCTCAACGTGATCATCACCGATCTGGCCCTGCGGTATTCCCCCCGGGATCTCGAGTTCTACCTGATCGACTTCAAGAAGGGAGTCGAGTTCAAGACCTACGCCACCCACCAGTTGCCCCACGCCCGCGCGATCGCGATTGAGAGTGATCGGGAGTTTGGAGTGAGCGTGCTGGAACGGCTCGATGGGGTATTGCGCGACCGCGGCGACCGCTTTCGCACGGCCGGCGTGCAGGACATCGCCGCCTTCCGCAATCAGTTCCCCGCCGAGGCGATGCCCCGCGTGCTGCTGATTGTTGACGAGTTTCAGGAGTTCTTCGTCGAGGATGACCGCTATTCGCAGCAGGCGCAACTGCTGCTCGACCGGTTGGTGCGGCAGGGGCGGGCGTTTGGGATCCACGTGCTGTTGGGTTCGCAGACCCTGGGGGGCTCGTACTCGCTCCCGCGGACCACCATTGGCCAGATGGCGGTTCGCATCGCCCTGCAGTGCAGCGAGGCCGACGCCCATTTGATCCTCTCGGAAGACAACTCGGCCGCCCGTCTGCTGAACCGGCCCGGCGAGGCGATTTACAACGACGCCAACGGACTGGTCGAAGGGAACAGCCCGTTCCAGGTCGCCTGGCTCGATGACGCGCAGCGCGATGATTACCTCTCGGCGGTCCGGAGAATGGCCAGCCAGACGGGATACCGGGTCTCCGACCAGGCGGTCTTCGAGGGGAACATTCCCGCCGACCCGCTCCGCAACGAGGCATGGCGGCTGCGGACCCGCCTCACGGCCGAGAGTGCCCCCCCCGGCACCACGAGAGAGCCTCCCCACCTGTGGTTGGGGGAGTCGGTCGCCATGACTGGGCCGAACCGGTTGGAGTTCCCCCCCCGCTCGGGGTCCAACCTGCTGCTGGTGGGCCAGGATGCCCAGTTAGCCCTGGGGATCTTCGCGAATGCCCTCCCCGTACTGGGGCGACCGGGTCGGCCGGGACGGAGCGTCTTGCTGGCCGGTGATCTCGAACCGCGGGGAAGCGTGCGGTTTGGCGACCTGATCACGGCTCTGCCGAACCCTCCCGAGTTGCGAGGTCCCGCCGAAGCGGCGACAGTGCTGAATGAGTTCGCCGCCGAGTTGCAACGCCGTCAGGAACAGCCCACCCCCGATGCCGAGTGGTTCCTGCTGATTGACGATCTGGCCCGCTTTCGCGACCTGCGGCGGGGGGATGACGACTACGGCTTCGGGGGATTTGACCGTGGGGGGGCCACCGTGACCCCGGCCCAGCTCTTCAGCACGCTGCTGCGCGAAGGACCGCCACTGGGACTGCATGTGATTGCCTGGTGCGACTCATACAACAATGTGGAACGCTGGCTGGGGCGACAGCAGCTACGGGAGTTTGGAGCGCGGGTGCTGTTTCCGATGTCGGCGGGCGATTCGAGCAATCTCATGGATTCTCCCGCCGCCTCGCGACTGGGGGCCAACCGGGCCCTGGTCTATTCCGAAGAGCGGGGGAGCTTCGAGAAGTTCCGCCCCTATGGTCCTCCAGGCGAGGGGTGGCGGGCCTGGTTTCAGCAGGACGCGTCCACCGCCAGCGTCCAGCCCGACGAGCCGGCCGCGCCCTCCTTGACCCCACCGGAAGAGTCGCTCGACATCAGTGAGTTCCGGATCACCTGATGGCGGCCTGGGGGGGTTGGTGAGTTCGGGGGGGCTGCTCTGGAGGGGCATTCAACAGACCTTGCCCCGGGAAGCGGGTTTTTTCTACAACCCCCAATCTGCCACCGTTCCACGGGTTGCCCAGTGCGGCACAACACCCCGTGCGACGCGGGCCTCCGATTCCGCGGGCGTTTCCCAAAACCTCGGGAAGCCCCTGCCGGTCGGGGCCCGTTCCTGAAGGCCCCGGGATGCTCCCCGGACTCTGTCTGGAGGTGGGTGGTTGTGAGACAAGGAGTGTCTCCCGCGTCCTGCTCCTGGCGTCTGGTGGGGAGTTTCGGAAAGCGGATGGTGGCCATCGTCAAACCAGTTTGGCACGGATGTCATGCTGCGAAACCTGCTGTTGCGTCTGGCACCCCCGCGTGGGGCATCGATCTTGAGTTCGCACCTGGGGCGACTCACGGCGGGTTGTGCCGCCGGAGTGGTGCTGTCGCAGGCCAGCCTGCAGTGGCTGATCAGTCAGGGAACGGGCGTGGCAGCCTGGTTGACACTGAGCCTCGCGGCGGTGGCTGGTCTGGCCCTGGGGCTGGTGGCGCCGTTGCCTGCCCGGCTCGACCGACGATGGGGGTGTGGTGTCGCCGGAGGTTTGGCCCTGCTGCTGGCCAGTGGCGTTCTCCCGCCGTTGCTGACGGCTGTGGTCGACTGGCTGTGGAATCCGGCCCGCATGGCCCCCGAGATGACCGCCACGACATTCGTCTGGCTGTGGTGTGCCGCAGGCCTCGTCACCGGCCTGCCGATCGCTCTGGCCACCTGGGTGGTGCGCTCCGCCAGTGATCAGCCGTCGGGACGTTTCGAATCGCTGCCTTTGGCGGGGGTGGGGCTGGGGCTGCTGGCCCACGGAGGGCTGTTGGCCCCGTGGTGGGGCTTGTGGATCAGTGGCTTGCTGCTGTGCGGCCTGGCGCTGCCCGGACTTGGTTGGGCGGCCTGGCGGGCCAAGGAAGACGCCGGTGAACTTCCCAGCGGCGAGACGGCCGGAGGGGACCGCCCATTCTGGCAGGGACTGGCGGCCGTTTTGGCCTGCTTCCTGGCGGGGGCGACCCTCGTGGCGCAGCAGGAGTTGTGGGCGCATCTGGCCCCGGTCACCGCCCAGACCGTCGTGGGCTTGCTGACGGGGGGCATGTGGGGGGCCTCGCTGGGACTGCTGTGTGGCCGTGGACTGCGCCGGGTCGAAGCGACCCCCATCCTGGCCGCCGGATGGTTGACGCTGTCGGGCCTGGGACTGTACCTCGCCTTTCCCGTCTTCCTGGACTGGCAGTTGTCGCTGCAGGGGAGCGGCGCGGCGGTGGGCTGGCAGATGCTGTGTCGGCTGGCAGTCCCCGCGCTGTTCGCGATGGCGGTTGTGTTTGCGGCCAGTCTCTGGCTGACGGCCAGTCATCCCACGGGGTGGGGAGAGCGGGCCTGGCAACTCGCCGCGGCTCTCGCCGGCCTCTGCGGATGCCTCATGGCGACTCTGCTGCTGCCCACACTGGAAGGACCCCGCTGGATCCTGACGGGCGCGGCGGTCCTGGCCATGCTGTGCGTGTTGCCCACCGCCTGGCGGCTGCGGACGACGCTGCCGCGGTCGGTCCGGCTGGCCGGAGCGGTCCCGGTTTGTGTGGTGCTGCTGGCGGCGCTGTTGTCCAACCGGTATGACGCCCCGCGGGCGGCCCGCGTGCTGTTCAGTTCGCAGTCGTTGTCGGCCCACGCGGGGGGCTTTGCCGACCGGCTGCTCCCTTGGCTTGACGAGGCCCGCCTTGTCTCGCAGAAGCGCGATCTCAGCGGTGAATGGACCGCCTGGAAATACGCCGGTCATCAGGTGCAGATTCGTCAGAACGGTATTCCCAAGGGAGTGCTGTCAATCCGCCCCGACATTTTCCCGAGACATGCGTCCGACACGCTCGCGGCGGTGCTGCCCCTCGTGCTGCACGAGCGTCCGCGGCGGATGCTGATGTTGGGTTTGGCGAGCGGTGAGGCCCTGGGAGTGGCTCTGCAGCATCCCCTCGAGCGGATTGTCTGCACCGAGGCCAACCCGGCCCTGGTGGACCTGGTGCAGCAGCTTCAGGCCCAGTCACACGCCGAGTCGGCCGGGGCCGATCTCCTCGTCAGCGAGAAGTTGACCTGGCAGCGCTGCGAACCGTTGGTGGGCCTCGCGACTGAGACCGAACCAGCCGATGTAATTGTGTCGCTGCCCGATTCCCTCGCCCAGCTCCAGTCGCAGGTGAACTACACCCGGCAGTTCTACACGCTGGCCGCCCGACGGCTGACCTCCGACGGAATCTTCTGTCAACGTGTTCAGATGTTCGATTACGGCCCGGCGGGTCTGCAATGGGTGTTGCGCACCATGCGGGAGGTGTTCCCGCAGGTCATGCTGCTCGAGGCGTCGCCCGGTGAATTTCTCTGTCTGGGAACTTACGCCGACGGGGGATTCGTCCGGGGACGGTTGGTGCGGCGGTGCGAGGCGACCCACGTCCGCAATCTGCTGGGCCAGTGCGGCTTCGATTGGTCGACGCTGTTCCGGTTGCCGGCGCTCGACTCCGAAGCCACGGGTGAATTCGCCGCGGCGGGCGGTACGGTTGGCAACAGCGCCGACGCGGGCTGGCTCGCTCTGCGCATGCCCCGCGAATTGGTCCGGTGGGGAAACAAGATCGAAGAGACCCAGATGGCGCTCTCGCCCCTGGTGTCGCAGTTGCAGACCTGGCTGCCGGGGGGACGGGGATTGCCCGAGCTCGAACGCCGGGTCGGTGAGGTCCAGTCCCAACAGGACCTCATGGCCCGTTTCACCAACCAGTACTGGGCCTATCGTGCGACGCTGCGCGACCAGGTCAGCAAAAAGTCGCGGTCGCAACTGCAGCCGGTCACGCTGGCCGAACAGCGCCGCATGCATCCCGAAGACCGCCGGCGGCTGGCGTACTTCGAGATCCTCGGACGGGCGGTCAAGACCCGTGCACCGGAAGACATCGAGCGCCTGGCCGGATTCGAGACTCCTTACGACCCGCTCGTCAGCTATTTCCTGCATCAGGAGGCGGCCGAGCTGCTGCGGACTTCGAGCAGCCGCGACGTGGTCCGCGAACTGGAACACCGGCTGCACACCACCTGGTTCTCGTCGGCCCGCGACGCTTCGCTGCGGAACGTGATCGCGGCCCTCGACTTGCTGTGCGAGCATCCCGCAGCGACCCAGGATGCCTGGGAGCGCTGGGATCAGTTCAATGGCCTGCTGCAGGCGCTGCAGCGCCGCTGGAGCGTGCGCGCCCAGTTGAAGCCCTCGACCGCCCGCTCCCTGGTGGCCGATGCCGACCAGACTTTGCTGTCGGTGCGGAAAACTTTCGACACCATGGAGCAGCTTGCGCCGCAGCTTGGCATTCCGGCCGAAGATTGGGCCGCGCGCCGCGAGGTGCTCGACCAGACCCTGGTGCGACTGGTGCAATCTCAGAAGAACCAGTGGTTGCCCCAGGCGCTCCGCCGGCGGGAATTTGGAGTGGATGAGCCCGAGACGACCAACGAAACGCCGGCCCCCGCTCCCTTACTGGTCCCCACCGCCCCATCGTCCATCAGCGAGGCACCGGCCGCCGATCTCGCCGTCCGCGACGAAGACGAAGAGTGATTCCTGCGTCTTCGGCTGAAAACGCGGAGATTGTATTCACGGCTGATCCGCTGGGGCCGTCCCGCCAGCGGCCGAGCCTCCCCCGGTGTATTGCGGCAGCAGTTCCACCCGCAACAGGCGGCGATCGTCGGCGTTCCAGGTTGTCGGAACGTCATTCCCTTCTGTGACCAACCGCAGCGCGGCGAGATGAATCGCCTGCCGCAGCGGCATTGGCAGTTGCTGGAATTGCGGAGTCGACACCAGCCAGCTGAGGGGCTGCCGCAATAGCCGGGTGTGGAGATCGAGTTGCCGCAGGGGGCGCGAGTCGGCTGGCCCGGCCGATTCGAACCAGGTGCGGTAGTCGTCCCGTCCCGCCACGGGCTGAGGGAGGGGGGGTTCGTCCCACAACAGCATCGTGCGGACGAAGTCGGGGAGGGTTTCGAGGGGGCGTCCCAACTCGTGTTCGTACCGCAGGCGGGTCAGCAGGGTCTGGAATCGCGTCTGGTGATCATGCACCATCAGGGCCACCACATCGCTGGTCCCCTGCAGATGCCGCACCGTGGCCCGCGGCAGTTGTTCTGCGGTCAATTGCACCGCAGTGGTCACGGTCTCAAACCTCTGGCGCGCCGCGGTGGTGGTCAGATTTCCGCGGTGTCGGGGGGGAAGCTGCTCTCCCGAGACATACCAACCTCCCCAGCGCTGGTCGTACGGCGTCGTGTGATCGACCAGCGGCAGGCCCGACTCGGGTTTCCCCTCGGGGGTGGTGAACATCGACCGCAGCAGATAGCCCGGCACCTGCCGCGTCGTCTCCGCCACGTGGCACGCCAGGCACGATTCGGTCCGCTGGAACAGCGGGGCTCGCTGGCGGCGTTCGGTGGCGTTCGTCCCGGTGGCGTTGCGGAGCACCTCGGCCACGGAGGCCAGATAAAAAACCGGTCCGCGCAGAGGATCGATGGCGCTGATCTCGTAATTGTTCGCGCCGGGAGTCCACGCCACCGACACCTGGTCGTTGAAGTAAATCGCTCGCGGGTTATCGGGGGAAATCTGGTGCCCCTGTCGGGCATTCCGGGCAAACACCAGCAACTGCGACGACTCACTGATCTCCAGCGCCTTCAGCAGGGCCGACAAGTCACCGGGACGGGGCGCATCGTCCCCCGGCGAATGCCATTCGCGCTGCAGCCGGGCGACGGCGTTGTCGCTGGCTGCGAAGTACTGGATCGGGCTTGTCCGATAGGGGAGTCTCGCCAGTCGCTCTGGTGTCCGTTCTTCTGGATCCAGTTTCCCGGTCACCGGGTTCTCTTGCGCTGACACTCCGGTCGCACCCGCCAACAGCAGTGCCCACAGCAGCATCCCCGGTGGCAGTCTGGGGAGCCGCCCCGTCGTCCCCTGGTGCAGTGG
Source organism: uncultured Planctomycetaceae bacterium (assembly GCA_903861195.1). Taxonomy (GTDB): domain Bacteria; phylum Planctomycetota; class Planctomycetia; order Planctomycetales; family Planctomycetaceae; genus UBA10511. The sequence goes on from CAIOTJ010000389.1 coordinate 20,460, forward strand.
CAACTCGCCAGAACAACCGGTTCCGGGTAACATCAGGAGATCTTCATTCGAGTTCGCCCACCCCATGTTCCAACGCTCTTCACTCGCCTGGCCCATCGTTCTGGTCGCCGTTCTCGTGCCGCTGATCGTGGCCCTGATGGTGATCTGGATCGTCAATCAGACCCAGGCCGGGCACTGGGTGCTGCTGGTGATTGGCGTGATCTTCATCTCCCTCATTCTGGCGGGAGTGGTGGCCTATTTCTACTGGACCATCCGCGAGATGCGGCTCAACCGGCGGCAGGCGAACTTTCTCGACGCGGTGACCCACGAACTCAAAAGCCCCATCGCCTCGCTCAAGCTCTGTTTGCAGACGCTCGACCTGCGGAACGTCACTGCCGACCAGTCGCGTGAACTGCACCGCTACATGCTGGAAGACATCCAGCGGCTCGATGGGTTGATCGATCACATGCTGATGGTGGCCCGGCTGGGAGATGAGACCCGTCCCATCAACACCGAAGAAATCTCACTGCCCGTGATGCTGCGGGGATGTGTCGAGGAGATTCGGCGACGTTACCAGCTCGACCTGAGTCAGGTGCAGCTCGATTGCCAGGAGTGCCTGGTCCGCTGCCAGCCCAAGGAGTTGGAAATCGTCTTTCTGAACCTGCTCGACAACGCGGTGAAATACGGAGGTGAGCCGCCGCAGGTCTCGGTCGACTGTCGCCCCAGCCGACGGGGACGGGCCATCGCCCGGATTTCCGACAACGGTTCCGGCGTCGGGTTCGACATGCGCCACAAGATTTTCCAGCGGTTCTACCGGGGTGGGTCGGAGCTGGAGCGGACCACCAAGGGGACCGGGCTGGGGCTGCACATCGTCAAGTCGCTGGTCGGGCGCATGCGGGGCCGGATCTCGGTGCACAGCCGCGGCTCATTGCCCGGAGCCACTTTCGAGGTCGATCTGCCACTCGTGGCAGCTCCTGGACCGAATGCGCCAGGCGCTAATGCCACCCCGGCCATCGTCCCGGCGGCGGCCATTCCCGTCACGACGTCGGCTGCAGAGACCCGTCCCATGACCGAGGAGGAATCAGCACAATCCCTCTCCCGGGAGCGTGAGCTGGTCGCGTCTGGTCCTGTGACCGCTGCGAAGGTGCCATGAAACCGCGGATTTTAATTGTCGAAGACGAGCGGCACATCGGCATTCCGCTCAAGTTCAATTGCGATGCCGAGGGTTACGAAACCACCCTGGTGGAAGATGGTCCGTCGGCCCTGCGGCTGCTGGGTCAGACCGCCACGGCATTTGACCTGGTGATTCTCGACCTCATGCTGCCGCAGATGAGCGGCTACACCGTGCTGGAGAACCTGCGCCGCATGGGGGTGCAGGTCCCCGTGCTGATCCTGTCGGCCCGCACGCTGTCGGAGGACCGGGTGCGCGGCTTCGACCTGGGGGCCGACCAGTACATGACCAAGCCGTTTGAACTGCCCGAACTTCTGTCGCGGGTGCGCGGCCTTCTGGCGCGGCATGCCCAGATCCGCGGGCAGGGGGTGGTGGCGGCTCCCGTGCGTGACGAGATCTACGAGTTTGCCGAGTGCCTCGTCGACTTCGCCCGCCACGAAGTGACCGTGCGCGGAGAACCCCGGTCGCTCACCGCCCTCGAGATGAAGCTCTTCCGGTTCTTCACCGAGCATGAGGGGGTCGTACTGACCCGCAATCAATTGCTCGACAACGTCTGGGGTTTCGACTCGAATTCCACCGCCCGGACGGTCGACAATTTCATCGCCCGGCTGCGGCAGCATTTCGAGCTCGACCCGGCGAAACCCCGGCACTTTCTTTCGGTGCGCGGGGTCGGTTACCGGTTCGTTCAAAATCCCCAGGAGCGGGCGGAAACCGCCGACGACTCGGTCTAGCCGACGACTCGGTCTAATGGAGGCCCGTCTGGGTTGCGTTGGGGGACGTCGCCTGTCCGGCGTTGATTGCGCAACGTCAGTCAGGTCGGCTCCGCCGTCGCTGGCACTCGCCGAACGCGATTGCTTAATCGGGGCGAACGGACGGACGCACATCGGGAGTCAAGACCCATTGGCCCCGCAATCTCAGTGCAGTCGCAGAGGATCGAGATACTCCCGGACGAGTTGCGGCCCGGCAATGGGCCGGCCCTGAAGATCGCGACTTTCTTCGGTGATCAGAAAGTTCCCGAACTGCCAGACCGTGTCGTCCAGGTGCGCGTTGGGGGTGGCCGCCAACTCGCTTTCGACCGGGGTCCAGTCGAGCGGTATCGAAGGCACCCGGCCCAGGTAGGGACGGGCGAAATCGAGAATCTCGTCGTCCGGAAGTTCCTCGGGGACTCGCACCCCCGAATCGGGATTCCGCAGCATCCAGCCCACGGCGGCCAGCACCGAGGCGGCTACCTGCAGGGTCGTGGCGTTCTGCCCCGGCACCAGGGCCCGGGCTTCTTCGATCGACAGGATGGTGCCGCACCACCACGACTTGTAATCGTGCCCCATCAAGAGCACCCCCAACTCGTCGTAGCCATGGGTGATGTCATCTCCCATGATGTGCCACTTATCGTGCCGCTGGAAGCCGTTGGTCCGCACCTCTTCCAGACACTCCACCGCCTGCGGGCAGGGCAGATAAGAATAGTGCACCGTGGGGCGGTAGATGGCCTCGCCCTCGGGATTCATCAGCGAGAGGTAGTGCGACAGGGTAAACGCCTCGCCGTGGCGGATGATCATGCCCACCAGCTCAGCCGAGGGAACCCGCGTCTTGACGAACGTGTTGATGCCGAAGTCACGCAGACAGATCTGGTTGCGGGGACCGGAGGAGTGCTGGCACGAGCCGGTGGGCAGCAGCCGTTCGTGGGTTCCCCAGCCCATTTCGGCCGGGGCGGTTCCCTCTTCAAAGAGACCTTCGACGCTCCAGGTGTTGAAGAACACGTTGCCCGGGCGGCGCAGTTTGGTGGCCTGCGTATCGCGTTCGCTGATGTGCAGGACCCGCACCCCCAGCAGGTAGGCGAGCGCCGCGTATTCGCGGTCGGCGAGGGCCCGTTCGAGCGAATGGCGACGGGGGTCATAGGGGCGGTCGCTCAGCAGACGGTAGGTAATGTCGCGCAGGGCCCGCTTGGTGAAATGCGAAACCAGTCCTGGGTTCGCCCCATGTTCGAGCACCGCGGTCGTGCCGTGGTTGCCCCCCCATTCGCGGAACAGGTCCCTGAGCTTCATGTGCCGGGCGTAGAGGGTCCTCTCCTGCGGCGACTTGCGGTCGGCTTCGTGATAGGGGTTCCAGAGCTCCACCGAGGTGTTGATGTAGAGCACTTGGTGGTTGTGGCACCAGCGCAGAATGTCGGCGCACTCGATGTTCCACGCCAGGTCGATGATCAAGTCGCCCGGCCCGACGTACTTGCCCAGTTCGGTCGAGAGATTCTCGGGGGTGATTCGTTCGTCGGAGAACTTCACCCCCTTCGCCTTCCACGGCAGGATCTTCTCGCTCGCCTTTTCGGCGAAGTCCATCACGGTGATGCGGCTCAAGGGAACGGCCAGATGTCGTTCGATGAGGGGCAGGGTGCATTGGGCCACCCCGCCAAAACCAACCAGCAACACCCGACCCTGGAACTCGAACCTCGTCATTCAGTTTCCCTTTCTGGTCTCTGCGCGATTTCCCGGGCGCACGCCTCCCTGTCAGCCCGTTCCATCGCCTTCAGTCAGAGCTGGTCGATTCCAACCCGCTCCGACTCCGCCAGCCGACCTGTTCCATCCCTCCACGGACGATTGGTGAACAGGCCCGGCACCGAGAACAGCCGCAATCACTCGGTCACCATTGACCGCCTGCGGACAAGCCCAAATTTTAGGCCTGTCGGTCGAAATGTAAAGCTGTGCGGCGGAAGGATTTGGACGCTGCGTTTGACCCAGCCCATAGATCCGCTACATTCGACATCGTGGCCAGCGGGCCGCACAAGCTGCTGTTTGGCGCTTCCCGCGTCAAACGCCTGCGGGGATACCCCGTGGGAGAGTCATTGTCTGCCATTCGGATGGGAAGCATCGTACGCTGCGACCTTGCACCGCACGACGCTTCGCCACAGGAACGAGTTGGGCGGCCCGCTGGTCAATCTGCTTCCCAACCGGGTTCTCTGCCGCGAGGTTCCACGAGTTCTGTGGTTCCCGGTCCTGGTTCCCGATTTTGTTCCGCTTTTTTGTGTTCTCGGATTTTTTTCGTGGGCACGGCTGTCGGCAGAGTGCCTCAGACCGGTTTCCTGGAGTCCCCCACCGCATGGGTTGGTTGGTTTGGCTGTGGCGGCTCCTCACGGGGACTCCGCAAACCACTGTGGCATCCGTGGCGGCACCCAACCGCATGGCGGCCCACTCCGCACCGGGTCGCTCCCGCCGGCCCCGGCGACGCTGGCGGCTGGTCCCCCTGCGGTACCAGCGTCCCGCCAACCGCACTGCACCCCACCTCGTCAAGCAGCTTCCGTACCGGTTCGCCCGCCGCAGTGCCGACCTCCGGCACTGGAACGATCTCAGCCAGGATGGCCAACTGCGGCGACTCGAACAGTTGGGCCTCCCGGTGCTCGCTGGTCCCGACGACATCGCCTGTTGGCTCTCCCTCTCGGCGGGACAACTCGCGTGGCTGACCGGCCGGTTCTGGGAAGGCCGGGCGGCTCCCCGTGTCGCCGCCAGCCACTACCGCTACCGCTGGATCCAGAAACGTCGGGGTGGCCGGCGGCTGATCGAGGCCCCCAAGCCCCGGCTCAAGCGGGTGCAGCAGCAGATCCTGGCCGAGATTCTCGGCCGTATTCCGCCGCATGTCGCCGCCCAGGGATTTGTAATGGGCCGGTCGATTCTGACCAACGCCCAGCCGCATGTGGGCCAGGCGGTGCTGCTGAAGCTCGACCTTGAGAATTTCTATCCCAGCGTGAACTATGGGCGGGTGACCGCCATTTTCCGCAGTCTGGGGTATTCCCGCGAGGCGGCCATCTGGCTGGCCCGGCTGGTGACCACCGCCGTCCCCGCCGGGTTTTGGGAATCGGGCCGTCCCAGCCATCTGGCCGAGGCCCGCTACCTCCGCCGGCACCTTCCGCAGGGGGCCCCCACATCCCCGGCGCTCGCCAATCTCTCGGCCTTTGTGCTCGACTTGCGTCTGGCGGGGCTGGCCCGCAGCTTCAACGCCCAGTACACGCGGTATGCCGACGATCTCACCTTCTCGGGAGACGAGGTCTTCCAGCGCAGTCTGGCGGCGTTCCTGCCGTTGGTCCGGCAGATTGTCGCCCAGGAGCGGTTTCGATTGCACCCCCAGAAAACCTGCGTGCAGCGCGCTGGTCAGCGGCAGCAGGTGACGGGCATTGTGGTGAATTCGAAGTTGAATGTGCGCCGGGACGATTACGACCGGCTCAAGGCGATTCTGAAAAACTGCATCCAGTACGGACCCACATCGCAGAACCGCGACCGGCATCCCGAGTTCGCCAGCCACCTGCGGGGCCGCATTGCGTTTGTCTCCAGTCTGAACAGCGCGCGGGGAGCCAAATTGCGAGCGTTGTTTGAACAGATCGACTGGAGCCGTTAAAGATCGATGTCTGCGATGTGCTTGGCCTGCCCCCAAGACCGGGCCGCTGAGATCCGCGGCGCCGTGTGCCGCCCACGGGGTGTGTCCCGTGGCGGTTGGTTTTCCACTGGTTCCTCTCTCCCGAAGTGCGCGACATGCCTCACGTGGTTCACAACGTTTTTTTCTCGCTTCACGACAGTTCGCCCGAGTCTTGCCAACGGCAGGTCGCGGCGTGCGACAAGTACCTGAAGGGGCATGACGGGGTCGTGTATTACAGCGCGGGGGTGTTGTGTCCCTCGCTGGCCCGTCCGGTGAACGACCGGGGGTTCGACGTGGCCCTGCACGTCGTCTTCGACTCGATGGCCTCGCACGACGCGTACCAGGCCCACCCCCGGCACCAGCAGTTCATCACCGAATCGAAGCCCGGCTGGAAGCAGGTGCGGGTGTTTGACTCGGAAGTGACCGGAGGATGATTGGACCTGGCTGCGGGGGGCGTGCCGGGTGAAGCGGATCGCGCGATCATCGGGCGGTTTTATGAACGCCCTGAAGATGACTGTGAACGGGGGGTCCCCGGGATGCCGCCGGTTGGATGAGGAGTCTCCATGAGCGAGGCACAGCATTCGTTCGAGTTTGTGCTGAATGTGCGCACGCAGTATGTCGGGCACGTGACTTTTCCTTGTCTGCCTGCGGCCGCGGGGCTTTACCTGCTCCGCCTGGACGAAATGTTTCGCCTGATGGGGCGGGCGTTGAATTCGGACGAGCGGCGGCAACTGGCCGAGACGTTGGAAAATCATCTGCGGATGGGATATGCCCGGGCGGGGGATGCGAACCTGCGGATCGATTACGAGATGCACCCCGACCGGTCGCTGAAGCGGAATCTGGCGATCCGGATGACGTTGTCGACTCCCGACCTGGCGACCCAGTTCAAAACATGGAATTCCGGGGATGATGATCATCCCTTTGGCAAACACCCCGACGCCCGGGTGACCGCCGTAGTGCGGGCCCTGCCGGTGCCGACGCCGGTGCTGGAGATTGGGGGTGGGACCGGGCGGAACGCGCTACCGATCGCCCGGCTGGGGTATCCGGTCGATGTGGTCGAGCTGACCGAGGAGTTTTCGCGGGCAATGACCCGTCGGGCGGAGGCCGAGAGGTTGCCAATCCGGGTGCGGTGGGGGAACGCGCTGGACGAGTCGCTGGAGTTGCCGGTGGGGCATTATGGGCTGATGTTCGCCTCGGAGGTGGTGTCGCACTTCCGGTTTGATGGATCCTTGCGGCGATTTCTCGAGCGAGGGGTGCGGGCGTTGCGGCCGGGGGGGCTGCTCTTGTTCAACATCTTTTTGCCGTTGCCCGAATCGGAATATGTCCCCGACGCGCTGGCCCGGCAAATCTCCGAGCTGTCTTGGTCGACCCTGTTTTCGCGGGAGGATCTGGAGCTCGCGCTGCGCGGTCTGCCGTTGCGGTGGCTCTCGGAGGAAACGGTCTGCGACTACGAGCGGCAGCATCTGCCCCCGGGGGCTTGGCCGCCGACGCCTTGGTTTGAGGCCTGGTCGCGGGGGATCAGCATGTTTCCGCGGCTCGACAATCCTCCGGTCGGCTTTCGCTGGGTGTTGCTGGAACGGGTGTGATTCGCCGTCATTTTCCGGAAGAGGGCCATTCCTTTGGAGGCGCCAGATGGCAGGTGTTGACTCTGGACCTGAATCGCGGAACCATCCATCCCGATGGGTGGCCGAAGAACCAGAATCGCCCCTGGTTGGATGCATCCTGTGATCGTGGATCTATTGTGTTGGTGCATCCATCAGGAACTCCGCAGCGGGTAACCGCACTGGGGCGGAGACAGAGAGTCAGGCTCCTGTGCGGATCCTACCGTCGGTCGTCACCCATCAGCACTTGCGGGGGGACGGGCAGGCCCTGCATTTCAAACAGGAATCGTGACGGTTGGCAGACTCGCGGCTTGCCCCATTTCATCCGGGTTTGGGCCCGCGAAATCGTCAGGAACTCCCGTGCCCTTGTCACACCGACGTAGCAGAGCCGACGCTCCTCATCGACATCGCCGGACCGCTCAGAGGTCGACCGCTTGTGCGGCAACAGCCCCTCCTCCATCCCCACGAGGTATACCCGCGGAAACTCCAGCCCCTTCGCACTGTGCAGGGTCATCAGCTTGACCCCTTCGGCCTGCAGCTTGTCGTCTTTGTCGGGCTCGTCTTCCCGCCCCCCCAGCGAGGTCTCCTGCAGGAAACCGTGCAGCGTGGGATGTGTCGTACGCGATTCGTACTGCCGCACTGCCGTCACCAGCTCTCCCAGCATCGTTTTCCGCAGTTCATGCTGCGTCGCCTGTTCGTACTGCTTCTCGATCTCGGCATGGTAGCCAATCTCATCGATGAGTTTTTCGAGGGTCGTGCTGAGCGCCCGCGGATTCTCGGCAAACTGTCGCCGGTACTTTTCGATCAGTGTCCGAAAACCCGAGATCGCGTTCCCCGCCGCCTGGCCCAGTTCTCCCGTCTGGAGCGCGGGCGGCATCGCGTTCCAGAGCCGTTGCGAAGTCTTCTGGGCCCGACCGACCAGTTTTTCGATTGTCGTCGCGCCAATTCCCCGCGGGGGAACATTGATGATCCGCAGCAGGGGAATCTCGTCTTCCGGCCGGCTGCAGACCCGCAGGTAGGCCAACAGGTCGCGGATCTCGCGGCGGTCGAAGAACGACTGGCTCCCCAGCAGCACATACGGCACCTGCGCCCGCCGCAGTTCGGTTTCGAACGCGCGGGGCTGGTCGTTGGTGCGGAACAGGATCGCGATGTCCCCGGGCGGGACCCCCTTCTGCTTCGTGAGCCACGTAATCTCACGGACCACATCGAGCGCCTCGGTCCCTTCGTCGGGATGCTCTTTGATCTTCACACTGAGTGGGCCGTCTTTGTGCGCCAGCAATTGCTTGGCGTGCCGGTTGCGGTTGTTTGTGACCAACTGGTTGGCCAACGCCAGAATCTGCGAGGTCGAGCGGTAGTTGTCGACCAGCCGGATGATCTTCGTGCCCGGGAAGTGCTGGGGGAACGCCAGGATGTGCCGAACTTCGGCCCCGCGCCAGCCGTAGATCGCCTGGTCGTCATCGCCCACCACGCAGATGTTGTGATGTGGCCGGACCAGCGACTCAATTAGCCGGAACTGCAGGCCGTTGGTGTCTTGGTATTCATCAATCTGCACGGTGTCGAACCGCTGCTGATGCCGGGCCAGCAACTCGGGGGAGGTGGTGAAGAGCCGGTCGGTGAGGTAGAGCAGATCGTCGAAGTCGACCGCTCCCGCGGCTTTCATACCCTGCTGGTAGCGACGGTAGCCAGCGGCGGCGAGAGCTTCGAGATCGCCATCAACGGCGTCGCGGGCCTGCTCGGGAGAGACGCCGGCCCCCTTCCACTTGCTGATGAGCGACAGCAGGTCGCCCGGCTTCATTGATTTTTCGGGGACGCGGATATCGCGGAGAGCCGTTCGCGCCATCGATTCCTGGTCTCCCCGGTCGTAGATCGTGAAGTTGGCGGGATAGCCGAGTGCCGCGATTTCCTCACGCAGGATGCGCACGCAGAGGCTGTGGAAGGTGGCGACGAGGGGGCGTTCACTGCGGGACTTGCCAAGCAGCTTGCCGGCCCGTTCCTGCATCTCGCGGGCCGCCTTGTTGGTGAAGGTGACCGACAGGATCCGCGACGGCTGGATGCCGCTGCGGATGAGCTCGGCCATCCGGTACGTGATGACGCGGGTCTTGCCCGAGCCGGCCCCGGCCAAAACCAGCAGGGGGCCAGAAAGTGTGGTGACCGCCTCGCGCTGCGAGGGGTTGAGTTCCGCCAGTCGATCCGTCACGTGTGCTGCCGCGTCCCATGCCAGGTTGAAGGTTCAAGGAAATCGATTCTGGCCAGACCAAGACCAGTCTGCAAGGAGGCCACCGCGCCCGTCCCCGGCACCCCGGTCGCGCCCGTACCGGACGGTCAGCGCTTGTGCTACTCTGGCGTTGTGTTCGTGAGAACACCCCGTGTGCCGGGTCGTTCGTGGCGGTCTCGCGTGGCCGGAACCGAGGGGTCCAAACCGGGCCAGAACCGAAACTGGGCCAGAACCGAAACCGGGCCAGAACCGAATGGGAACTCGACAGGACTGGAACGCGGCAAACCATGGCCACATCGCGCGTCGCCCCAACTCGTGCCGAAAGCTGACCCGATGAGCATTCCACGGTTCTCTGCGAATGGCCGCGATGCAGGTGAACTCCCGCGCTCCGGAGCCCCGCCATGGGATTGACGGGGCTGATGAGTGTGGCCGGTTTGCCCTGGCTGGCGTCGTGCCTGATGTTCATGGTGCTGTTTCGCTTGGCGCGGTCGCGGACCGCGGCGGGTGGCGAGGCGGTGGCCGGCATGGCGGCGGCGGTGGGCCTCGCGGTGGGACTCTTGGGAGCGACCCGCGTTCTGCGCTGGGCCCCGCCGCAGTGGCATGGGGGAAGTTCGTGGCTCCCTTGGGTAGCGCTGTTGGGAACGGTGTGCATGGCGGGATTGGCGAGCCCGGCGTGGCCCCCGACGGTCTCGCGCTGGCTTCCCTGGGGCTGGTCGGCCTTGGCCAGCGCGGTGGCGTTGATTCCCGAAGGTGAGCCTGGGCTGGGGCGGGGTCTGGCGGTTATGGCCAGCACGGTGATCTCGGGGGGACTCTGGTCGCGGGCCCGCAGGGAATCGACAGGGGGGATTGTGGCCTGGCGGGGGGCAGGCTGGGGGCTGACGGGATGTGCCGCAGCGGCCAGCCTCGCCAAGGTGGGAGCAGTCACCCCGGGGGTCTTGGCTCTGTTGGGGGTGGCCGCCTTCACCGGGACGCTGCTGGGGGGACGCTGGCTGGGACAGCTGACCGCGACCCGCGGTGCGCTCCCCGCATTCTGCCTGCTGGTCCCGCCCGCTCTGCTGACTGGAGCACTGACGCTGGGGAGTCTGCCGGGGTGGGGCGCGGCCGGGCTGCTGGTGGCCGCCCTGGGGTTGGCGGGGGCTCCCGAACGGGTCGAGCCAGAGAACTCCGGTGGTCCGGGGCGCGGGTGGACGCGATTGGGTTACGTGCTGCTGTTGGCGGTAGGGGGGCTCTCCCTCGCATGGTGGGGGCAAAACTGATAGTCAAAGATCCCGCGCAATCTACGGGACGCGGGGCACAGCGGTGTGTGCACCCAGCGTCTCTGGCGTTCGGTTGTTCTGTCTGTGGGGTTGGTTCCCGGTGTCGCTTCTGGTTCCGGGGCTCTGTTTCAGGTGGTGAAAGTCGATGCCGAGTTACTCTGCCCGTCTGTCCGCGGCGATTCGCCGCACGGGAAACCCAGTCTGTGTGGGGCTCGATCCTCGGTGGAACAACCTGCCGGCGGAGATTCGCGAAAGGTCCACGGCCGCGGGAGGCAGTCTCTGGGAGCAGAAGGCCCGGGGGTTTGAGGAGTTTTCACGGCGGATCATCGAGGTCGTGAAGGGACTGGTGCCGGTGGTCAAACCGCAGGCCGCCTTTTTCGAGGAATGCGGTCCGGCGGGAATGGCCGCCTTGTGGCGTGTGATGCGGCACGCCCGGCAGGCGGGGCTGCTGGTCATCTGCGACGCCAAGCGGGGAGACATTGGCAGTACGGCCGAGGCCTACGCGCAGGCGTACTTGGGAGACGACGGTGACGGACCGGGGCAGGGGGGCGTGGACGCTCTGACGATCAACCCCTATCTGGGGGCCGACACGCTGCAGCCGTTTGTCGATGCGGCTGTGAGATACGAGCGGGGGCTCTACGTGCTGGTTCGAACCAGCAATCCCGGGGCGGGTACGCTGCAAGACATCTGTGATGCCTCGCAGACGAAGATCTATCAGCATGTGGCGCGGCTGGTCGAGCAGTTGGCCTCGTCGACCCGGGGAACCGATCCGTACGGCTGCGTGGGAGGAGTGGTGGGGGCGACGTATCCTGCCGAATTGTTGGAATTGAGGCAGGCCATGCCGCACACGCCGCTGTTGATACCGGGCTACGGCAGCCAGGGGGCGAAGGCGGCCGATGTGGCGGCGGGGTTTGGCCCTGATGGCGTGGGGGCGGTGGTGAACAGTTCCCGGGCGATCATTTTCGCCCACGAGAAGAAAGAGTACGCGGCGAAGTATTCTCCCGAGCGGTGGGAGGAGGCCGTGCGTGCGGCCACGCACGACATGATTCGGGAACTGGCCCCGTATTGCCAGCCCGGCACGGCACAGGCCTGACTCGCCCAAGAAACGCTCCGTCCGCGATCTGACCATGGAATCGAAACTCTCCCAGACCCCAGAGACTTCCCCGCGGCCGGCGCGGGCGGTGGTGATCTCGGCCGATCATTGGCACATCGATTTCCAGGGTTGGTATGGCAACGACTGGATCGAAACGCCTGCTCTGCAGAAGCTGGCGAGCGAGGGGGTCGTGTTTGACAACTGTTTCGCGGCCTGCGTGGGACCCGAGTGGACGGCCCGCGCCTGGTGGACGGGTCGTACGCAGTTGCCCCATCCCGATCCCGGGGGGCCGGCAACCTGGGAACTGGCCCGGTTAAAATCGGCGGGAGTGCGGACGGTGCTGATCACCGAGGCGTCGGCCGAGCACATTGCCGAGGTCGCCCCGCCTTTCGACGAAGTGCACGTGGTGCGGGGGGAGGATGATCTCGACGTGAGCGAGACCGAAACCCCCATCGCCCATCTCGTGCGCCGGGCCGAGACGTGGTTGCGCGACAACACCCACGAGATGCGTCCCACGCTGGTCTGGATTCGGTCACGGGGCATTCCGTTGCCCTGGCTGCCACCACGGGGATTTGCCGATCTGTACCTGGAAGATTTCGCGCTCATTCCCGATCAATCGGGACCTGTCGCCGGGCCGAATGAAGCCGAGGTGGAGTTTCCTCCCGAGGTGGAGTTTCCCGAAGAGGATCTGTGCGAGTTCGCCGAGGAGCAGGATCTGACCCCCGAACAGGCCCGGGTTCCGGAAGAAACCCGCTTCGCCCTCGCGATGTACGCGTCGTATGCGTCGCTGCTCGACCGGTGGCTGGGGCGGCTGTTGCGGAATCTCGCACTGGATCCACACGCCGGAACGACGCTGCTGCTGTTCACCACGGGGGTGGGGCAGGTCTTCTTCCCGGGGGAGTCGGCCCCGGCAGTCGACCTCGCCGATTTGGAGGGAACGACCCCGCTGCGCGGCGAGTTGATCCAGACCGCGCTGATCGCCCGGCTGCCCGGTTGTGTCCCCGGAGATGCCGACCACGCCGGCACCCGGCGCGGAGCGCTGGTGCAGTCGATCGATGTATTGCCGACGGTGACCGAATGGCTGGGCCTGTCGGTGGGGAGCGCGGTCGAGGGACGGTCGGTGCTGCCACTGGTTCGTCAGACCGCCGAGCAGATTCATGACGAACTGCTGCTGGGAGATGGCGAGGGAGCGTTGGCCCTGCGGATACCCGAGGCCCTGTATGTCGAAACCCCGGCGGCCGAGCCGGAGGGGGAACCGGTGGTCGGTCTGTTTGGCAAACCACACGACCGGTGGGATGCGGCGAATCTGGCGAAGCAGCAGCCGGGCCTGGCCGAAGAACTGGCGGCCCGGTTGAAGACCCGGCGATTGAGCGGGATTGCTGCCGAGATATGACCATCGCCGGCACGGTGATGGAGAGCACGTGGCGCGCAGCGGGGGTCATGCGGTGGGGGGTGACCCCGTTCGAGACCGGCTCGAATCGATTGCCGCCGACGGTGCGGCAGTTGCGAATCTTCTGATACGATCGAACCTGTCGCAGTGACTGCGAGTCGCCGGCTGGTCTGGGAAGACAGCCCACCTGGGATTTGCCTGGGAGCGCGGTCCGCAGCACCAAACACATCGAGTCGTGGCGAATCGTGTCGCCCGGCTGCCTGACCAGTGATGCATCATGAGCCGACAGCGTTCCCGATCTGCGCCCGAATCCACGGCCCCCGCGGCGCCGCAGGGAGCCAGTTGCGGAGCGCGAACCGAGCCGGAGGGGGTGGCGCTGTCGCCCGCTTCCCCGGTGGCCCGGTGGTTGTTGCCGGGGTTATTGGGCGTGGTGACCTTTCTGGGATTGCTCTTCCCGCTGTATGACACCGACTTCTGGTGGCACCTGCGAACGGGGGAATGGATCTTGCGTCAGGGGTGGGTTCCCCAGCTTGATCTCTACACATTCACCGATGCTGATCGCCCGTGGATCGACCTGCATTGGGGCTTCCAGGTACTCATCGCCCTGCTGCACCGGATGGGGGGAGTCTCGCTGGTGATTGTGGTGAAGGGGTTGGTGATTGCCGCCGCGGTGCTGGTGGCCTTTCGGGCAACGGGGGAAGGGTGGCCCCTGGCCCGGCGGGTGGCGTGCTGGCTGCCGGCGGTGATCTGCATCTGGGGCCGGGGCTACGAGCGCCCCGAGATGCTGTCGCAGTTGTTTCTGGCGATCTGGTTGTGGGTGGCGTTTCGTGTGGAGCGGGAGCCGCAGTGGGTCTGGCTGTTGCCCGTCGTGCAGCTGGTGTGGGTGAATTGCCATGCGTTGTTTGTGTTGGGACTGGTGGTGGCGGGCTGCGGAGTGGCCGACTGGGCCCTGAGGCTGGTGTGGGGGGGGCGGTTTGGATTGCAGCCCCTCTCGGCGACGACACTCGCCACACTGCGGACACGGGCGGTGGCGGGTCTGCTGGCGATCGGGGCGGCGTTGATCAATCCCTACTTTGAGGAGGGGGCGCTGTTTCCCTTCACCCTGTATCAGAAATTCACGAATGAGCAGGCGTTTTACTCGCGGTTGATTGGCGAGTTCCAGCAGCCGAAGGTGTTTGTCATGGCGTATGGCCCGCGGGCGTTCGCCAACCCGTATTTCGCCGCCGAGGCGTTGGTGGCGCTGCTGGCGATCGGCAGCGTGGTGCTGCAGTGGCGGCGGACCGGGCGGGTACAACCCTTCCGGCTGTTGCTCTTGGGAGCGTTTCTGCACCTCGCGTGGGAGGCGGCCCGCAACACAAACATCTTCGCCCTCGTGGCGACGACGATCGCCTGTGCGAACTTCGCCGAGGCGTGGCTGGTCCGGTCTGCGTCGGTCCAGTCTGCGTCGGGGGGTGCCGGTGCCGACGACGAACGGCCAACCGCCACAGCGGCCGGTTCCCAGCGTGCGGCTGGGCTGACACGAGGCGAACTGACGGTAGCGTCCGTGTTGTCGGTCGGGGCGCTGCTGGTGGTGACCGGGGTGTGGAACCGGGTGGCCGAGGGGAACAAACCGTTTGGGCTGGGAGAAGCCCGCGACTGGTTCATCCACGACGCGGCGCGGTTCGCGGGGCGCGAGGGTATGCCTGAGCTGGCGGTGGTGAACCACGTGGGGCAGGCGGCGGTGTACGAGTATCACAACGGGCCGGGGCGGTCGGTGCTGATGGACGGCCGGCTGGAGGTCTGCACGCGGAAGACATTCGAGATGCTCTACAGCGTCTTGGGGAGTATGGTCGCCGGGCGCAAAGAGTGGGAGGGACTGTTTACGTCGAGCGGAGCCGAATTGCCCGTGGTGATTCTCGACACCCACACCTCACGCAAGCCGATCGAGGGGCTGCTGCGCACTCCCGGGTGGCGGCTGGTGTATGCCGACCGGACCGCAGGGGTCTTTCTGTCCGAAGCCCGGGCCGACCGCCTGGAATTGCCGGCGGTCGACTCGCGAATTCTGTTTGCTGACCCGCGTTGAACGGCCCGCTTGGAGCGGCCTGGCAACAGCGGCTTTCCACACAGATCGCGTGATGCCCGCGCACAACCGCGTCTGCTCAGCCAATGAGTGTCCCCTTCGACGATGGCACGCCCGTCTGACGGGGGTCGATGGTGGTCGCCTGCCGCAGGGCCCGGGCCGCCCCCTTCCACATCGACTCGGCGATGTGGTGGCTGTTGGTGCCGTGGTGCAGAACGAAGTGCAGGTTGCACAGCGCGTTCGCGGCGAAGGCCTGCCAGAAGGTCTCGACCAGTTCGGTGTCGAAGGTGCCGATCTTCTCGGAGGGGAACTCGACCTTCATCACCAGCCACATCCGCCCGGAGAGATCGAGGGCGGTGGTCATGAGGGTTTCTTCCATCGGCAGGGCCAGACTGCCGTAGCGGGCGATGCCCGACTTGTCTCCCACCGCCAGTGCGAGCGCCTTGCCGAGGCAGATGCCAACATCCTCGACCGTGTGATGGTAGTCGACATGCAGGTCACCCGACGCCCGGACGGAGAGGTCGAACAGGCCGTGGCGGGCGAAGAGGGTGAGCATATGGTCGAAGAACCCAACCCCGGTCGAGATGTCGTGTTGGCCCGTGCCATCGAGATTCAGCGTGAGCTCGATCTGGGTTTCAGCCGTCTTGCGGTGGATGGAGGCGGTGCGGTTCATGAGACAGATGGAAGTGGGTGGAAGAGAGTTCGAAGCCCCCGATCGTAGAGGGGGCGGGCACCCGAGACGTTACACGATCGAAGCCAGTTCCCGCAGCAGGCTGTCGATCTCGGGATCGGTGCCGACGGTAAGACGCAGTCCATTCAGCACGCCTCCTGGTGCGTAGGGGACCTCGGGGAACTTCATGAAGCGAACGAGGATCTTGCGTCCCTTGAGCGCCTCGTAGATTTCCTTGTGACGCCCGGTGGGGTGGGTGCACCAGACGAAGTTCGCCTGACTGGGAACGACATCGAAGCCCAGCTTGGTGAGACCGGCCGCGAGCCGTTCCCGGGTGCGCCGCACCGCAGCGACATTCTGTTCCATCGTGGTGAGGTCCGAGATGGCCGCCAAACCTCCCGCCAGCGACAGAGTGTCGCAATTGTAACTGTCTTTCACTTTGATCATCCCCGCGATCAGTTCGGGGCGGGCGATGGCGAAACCGAGCCGCAGCCCGGCCAGACTGAAAGACTTGCTGAACGAGCGGGTGATGATGACGCGTTCGGCTCCCGGCCGGCGGAGCAGTTCGGCCCGGTGAGGGTGATCGGCGAAGTCGCCGTAGGCTTCATCAAGGACGAGAACTCCCTGCGGGGGGACCAGCGAGAGAATCTCGTCGTCACTCCAGCGATTGCCGGAAGGGGAATTGGGATTGGGAATGAGGACCAGCTTGGCCCGGGCGGTGACGGCCCTGGCGGCGGCGAGGTCCCATGACCAATCGGGGCGGAGCAACAGGCGTTGGTGTTGGCCTCCCTGGATGTCGGCCAGAGTCTCGTACAGGATGTAACTGGGGTAGGGATAGGCGACGAGGTCTTGGGGGTCGACGAATGACCGCAGAATGAGAGTGAGGTTTTCATCACTGCCGTTGGCGGGGAGGATCCAGTCGGGTTCGACGCCGAAGACCCCGGCCGCGACGCGGCGGAAGGGAGTTGCGAGGGGATCGGGATAGATGTTCAGGCGGCCCTGGGCGGCCTGGACCAGCGCCTCGACCACGCGGGGCGAGGGGGGGTAGGGATTTTCGTTGGTATTCAGCTTGATCCAGCCGCGTTCCTGGGGTTGCTCTCCCGGGATGTAGCCTTCAATGCGGTCGATGTTGGGGCGAAACAAACCCATGATTTCTTGTCGGGGCGGCGGCTGGTGGTGAACCAGCCGTGGAAGCCGAAGGGGATGAGGACTGCTCTTGCA
>CAIOTJ010000390.1 GCA_903861195.1 uncultured Planctomycetaceae bacterium
AAGACGACCGATTTGCCCGGGCGGACAATGCGCGGGGCCTCGGCCCGGGCGCGGGCCCCCAGCAGGTCGGCCAGCCCGAGCGAGCCGAGGCCCAGCCAACCGGCGCGCAGCCACTCGCGGCGGGAGCAGGCTCCCACGTCGACGGGTGAGTTGGACGGGCTCCAGGTGAGCATGGTTCGGAAGGTTCCCTGCAAGGAGAGTCAACTGACTGAGTGTGCAGTCTGCCGGACGTCGCCGCCAGACCAAACTGTGCGAATTGCGGAGAGACTGGTCTGCACTGGGGGAACGGACGGTCTTTCGGGGATGCAAGCGGCCGGGCCGCTACCGCTGGTACGCCGGGAGGTAGTGCATGTAGACCTCGAGGATGAGCGCGCTCATGGCGGTCCAGTAGACCTTGTTGGGGCCGACGGTATTGGCTTGTTCGGCCGTTCCTTCGGGAACATCCCAACTGCCGTCGGGGTTTTGCCGGGCGAGCAGCAGTTCGCGGATGCGGGGATGCCAGGCATTCCACGATTCGCCGCCGGTCTGGTATTGGGCCTGGATGGCGTAGTAATGGAAGTAATAGAAGTAGTTGGCCGGTCCGGTTTTCCATTCCACCGGGACCTTGTTCAACACCTCGAGCGCCTTGGGAATGGAGGGATCAGCACCATGCCCCAGCAACTGCAGGGAGACAATGCCGGCGGCGGCGGTCTGCGCGGTGGCTCCCCCCTGCCCCTGGTAGCCGTAGCCTCCGTTGGGGACGGCCGAACTGCGGATGTAGCCGACCGCCTTTTCGATGCTGGTCTCGGGAACCTCGATCTCGGCGTTGCTGGCGGCCCGCAGGGCGACCACCTGCACTACGGTGACGGAGAGATCCTGATCGTTGGGGGTGGGATTGTAGCGCCACCCGCCGGCGGGGGATTGCGCCCCGAGAATCAGCTTCACCGCCTTGCGGAGTTTCTGTTCGACGAGGGGGTCGGGATCCATGCCGTAAAGCTCGGCACAGGCGAGGGTCGCGAGCCCATGTTCGTACATGGTGGCGCCGAACATGCCTTGTTCGTTCTGGCCGCGTAACAGGGCGCGTTTGGCGTTTTCGAGCAATTCGGCATACGGGCCGCGGCCGGGGACGTGCCCCCGCCCGAGGAACGACAAGATGGCGAGGCCGTTGACCGCCTGGTTGTTGTGCCAACCGCCATCGGGCAGTTGCCGGGCGGCGAGATGCTTGAGTCCGCGGTCGATGGCCTGTTCGACCCGGGCGACCACCGCCGCTTCGGTGAGGGGGGCGGCCGTGGTGGGGGCGGCGGGGGCTCCGCCCGCGGGGGGCTGGGCTTCACCGGCACCGGGAATAAGAGTCAGCAGCGCGAGCAGACCAACCAACGCCGGGCGATTCCACGCGGGCAGCACAGCAGACTCCGGTCGAACCGCGGGGGGGGGAGAACCAGCCGGGGGGCGGAAACGGGCCGTGAGGGGCGAACGGGGTCCGCCCCTCACGGCGGTCCGGACTTCACAAGAGCCGGGGGTGCGGCGGGGAGCCGGCCGCGGTTAGAACTCGACCTTGTACTTGGCGACCATCTTCTTGCGAATGTCGCCGGTGCGCTGTTCGACTTCGCGGCGGAGGGTGGCCGAGTCGAGGGCACCCTGCATGCGCTCTTCGCCGCCGATGGCGCGGCGGGCCTGATCGCCGGCGTTGTAGGTTCCGTAGTAGCGGTTGCCGAAATAGTCGTAATTCACGTAGTTGCTGTTCCAGACCTGCGACTGCCGGCCGTAGCTGCGGATACCCACTCCCCGGAACGACTCGGCTCCCTGGCGCAGCAGGTCGGCGACCCCGGCGCTGTACTGCTGCACTTCTTCGTCGACATTCAGCAGGGGGAGGCGGTCGATCTTGCGGGCGTAACTCTCGGCCCACTGCGCGTATTGGCCGAAGGTGGTCCATTCTTTCTTGAACAGATCGGTAACGAGTTTGTCGACCGATTTGAAGTGGGCCTGGGTGGCGTAGAGCTGGGGATTGGTGGAGTCGGTCTGGGCTTCGGGGTCTTCAATCAGATGGCTGGGCAGTTCGGCGAGGCTCGAGAGGCGCATCAGGCCGCTGTCCCCCAGCAGACCGGTCATGACGATCGACTTGCCTTCGGCCTTGGCTGTCCACGATTCGAGTTCATCGATCGACAGGCCGCGTTGGGAGAGCACTTCCAGCACGAGCGCCTGGGCGACCGACTTCAGCGGGGCGACGTTTTCTTCGAAGTCGATGGTGAGGGTTCCCTGGGCCTGGGCGCCAAGGGTGACCCCCAGGCGGGCACCGCGCAGACTGCCTATGACGTTGGTGATGGCGGGGATGTCGACCTGCGATTCACTGATGCTCTTGAGAGCCTTGAGTTTGTCGGCGAGTTGCGACATGGGGACGGCGTCTTCGAGGTCCATCGCCAGCACGATCTGTGGCCCGCTCTGTTTCATGCCGGTGGAGGCCTGCAGCAGGTAAGTCGAAATCTTGCCGCTGCGGGCCCGCAGCCACGCCGACAATTCCTGCCGGTTGGCGGGAAACAGAAAACCGTAGAGGTCCTGGCCGAGCCGGGTGCCATAGGCTCCCTGGGGGAGCCAGGCGACGTCGGAGTTGGCGACTTTCTCGATGTATCCCTGCTGCTTGGTGGCGATTTTCTGCAGGCTGGGCCCCTTGGGGAAATCGAGCAGCGTCAGTTCCTTGGTCTGCGTCCCCGAGTGCATGTCGACTTCAATGGCCCGCACCAGCTTTTTTGATCCCACCGGCAGCAGTACGGGGTGGAGTCCCTGCTGGGTGGCGAGCTTCTTCTTCCAGCCCTGCTCGCGGGCCAGCGCACTGTCGAAGAGCCGGTCGGCGTCGATCATCACCAGCACATTGGTGTCGCCGGGAACCCGGCCGAGCATTTCCGAAAACTCGGCCGCGCGGGCCAGCGAGGGCAGACTCCCGAGGAGGAGGACCAGACCGGTGAGCGGCGCCCCACCGAGCGCGAGAGAACGGCAAGAGAACAACATCACGACCTCGCGGCAAGAAGATAGGGGGTGAACACCCCCGGAACCGGGAAGGGGGGAGCGCTTCGGCAACCTTGGCCCAGGATTGTGGCGATCGAGGAGCCTGCGAGATTTTTGAATATGCCCACAGACAACGCAAGCCGGTGGACTTTTCTGGAGTGCTGTACCGCAAGGGATCCGCCGGGACGTAGCCGGCAGGGGCCTGCTACGCCCGGCGGAATCGACTGTGGGACAGCGCGCCCGCGGATTACTTGTTGTTTGACTGCTTGAGGGTTTCAAGCACTTCATCGAGGTTGAAGCTCGCCGCCTTCTGTCGCTGTGGGTAGTCCTTGAACGTCATCAGGAACTTCCCGATGAATTCCTGGGCGGGAACCGCCAGGAAGGCGTGGTCGAGCAGCCAGTCGTAGTAGGTGTTCGAGGTCACATCGGCCCGTTCATACGGGTCGAGGCGCAGGTTGAACATCTTGGGAACCCGCAGGCTGACGAACGGTTCGGCCCAGACGCGCAGGGTGCCGGGGACGCGCTGTTCCATGAACACCAGCTTCCAGTTGTCGTACCGCAGGGCGGTGACCTGCTGATCGTCGTTGCAGTAGATGAACGACTCGCGGGGCGATTTCTTGACTTCCCCGGTCAGATAGGGGACGAGGTTGTAACCGTCGAGATGCACCTTGTAGGTCTGGTCGCCCACCTGGTGTCCCTTGAGCAGTTTGTCCTTGATCTCGGTATCGCCGGCGAGGGCGACCAGTGTGGGGAGCCAGTCGTGGTGACCGACGAGGTCGTTCGAGACGGTGCCCGCCTTGATCTTGCCCGGCCAGCGGATCATGCAGGGGACGCGATAAGCTCCCTCCCAGTTGGTGTTCTTTTCGTTGCGGAAGGGGGTCATGGCGGAATCGGGCCACGAGTTGAGGTGGGGGCCGTTGTCGGTGCTGTACATCACGAAGGTGTTGTCGGCGACGCCCGCGTCATCGAGCGCTTTCAGCACGGTTCCGACGTTTTTGTCGTGGTCGATCATCACGTCGGCGTATTCGCTCATCCACCGGCCCGACTGCCCAACGCTCTCGGGCTTGGGGTAGGTGCGGAAGTGCATGTGGGTGAAGTTGACCCAGACGAAGAACGGCTTGGCGGCCTTCGACTGCCGACCGATGAATTCGGCCGCCCGACCAGCGATGTCATCGTCGATGGTCTCCATCCGCTTCTTGGTCAGCGGGCCGGTGTCTTTAATGACCTGCTTTCCTACCCGCCCAAACCGGGGGTCCTCGGTGGGATCGTCGGTCTCGCTGGCCTTGGAGTCGAGCACACCGCGCGGACCGTACCTGGCCCGGAAGGCGGGATCTTTCGGATAGTCGCGGTGTTCGGGTTCTTCTTCGGCGTTGAGGTGGTAGAGGTTGCCGTAGAATTCGTCGAAGCCGTGCACCGTGGGGAGGAACTCATTGCGGTCACCCAGGTGGTTTTTCCCGAACTGGCCGGTGGCGTAGCCGAGGGGCTTGAGCAGTTCGGCGATGGTGGGATCGGCCTTTTGCAGGCCGAGGGTCGCGCCGGGGAGGCCGACCTTGGTCATCCCGGTGCGCAGACCGTGCTGGCCGGTGATGAAGCTGGCCCGGCCGGCGGTGCAGCTTTGTTCGGCGTAGTAGTCGGTGAAGATGATCCCTTCGCGGGCGATGCGGTCGATGTTGGAGGTGCGGTAGCCCATCAGTCCCATCGTATAGGCGCTGATGTTGGATTGACCGATATCATCACCCCAGATGATGCAGATGTTCGGCTTGCGGCCGGTCTGCGCGGCGGTGGCGGCGACCAGTTGGTTGTGGGCGGCGACGGCGGCGGCGGCAGTCTGCACTGGCCCGTCGCAGGCGGTCTCGGCCGAGAGGGCCGCGGCGGGAGTCTCGACGGAGGCCAACACGGGAGTGCTGGTGGAATCGTCGGCGGTCACCCGGGGGGCGGGGAGTTGGGCGGCCAGAAAGCCGAGCCCTGCTCCGGCCACCAGAGTGAGCAGTGTGGGGGGAAGAAACCGAAACGTGAGTCGCATGGACCACCTCCAGGGGACAGAACACCGGACTCTGGTTGTAAAAGCGTCAACAGAGTCCATCGAAGCGATGACTATAGCAGACTCTGGACAGTAATTCGCCAGTTGGATATTTCAGAGACATTCGTGTTCGGAGCGGTCTGGCTGGCCGTCGATCCCCGCACTCCAGCCCACCATGCGCCTGCAATTTACCGACCTCGACGACTACGGCGATGCCGTGCAGCATGCCAAAGTCGAACTGTGCATGTTCCGCCCGGTCCGCCACCTGTGGACGATGAGTCAGCATCCCGTGGGGTCGCTGCTGCTGCAGTTGGGGCAGGCGGGTGGAGGGAATATTTGCCGGGGGGAATCGCAGGGGGCAAACCCCATTCTCTTCCTGCCGCTCTCGCACCCCGCCCAGGCGGCCGCCAACGGCACGCGGTTCAACGGCGCGAACGCCATGCTGTTGCCCTCGAGAGCCGAATTTCATCTGCTGCACACCACCCCGCACGCCTGGTGCTCGCTGTCGTTTCCCTCCGACATGCTGCACGACAGTCCGCCGGGGGAGACTGCGGACCGGGCCGCCTGGCTGGAGACCAGTGCCGTCCGTCCCTTCGACCGCGAGCCACTGGCTCACCTGGCGGGGCTGGCCGAGGAATACGACCAGATCCAGACAGTCGCCCCGGCACGGCTGGCCCATCCCGCGGCCCAACGGCAGGCGGAGGCCGACTTCCGGCAGGCGCTGCGGCGGTTGTTCGAAACCAGCCCGCCCCGTCCCAGGACTCCCCGGGGTCGCCCGTCGCTGGATCGGCGGGAGATTGTGAACCGGCTGTTCGCCGAACTGGAGAACTCGGTCCACGAATCTCTCACGGCCCCCCTGCTGGCCGAACGGCTGGGGATCGCCGAGCGCACGCTGCGGCTGGTCTGCCGGGAGACGCTGGGATTGGGACCAGCCCGGTATCTCAAGCTGCGGCAACTGAGGCTGGCGCGGCAGCATCTGCGTGACCCGCGGCATCCCTCCCAGACGGTCACGGAGCTGCTCAGTCACCTGGGTATTTGGCAATTTGGGCGATTTGCAGGCGAGTATAAGGCCACGTATGGGGAACTCCCCTCACAGACATTTCTACGCGTCCGGCGGTCGGCCTCCGCCTGAGAGCCAGGTCCAGGGCGGGTGGGGGGATGGCTGTGGACCGGGGGAGGGTCGGGGCGGAATCGGCGGTCGGGCGATCTGCTGTTGGATGCGGCAGAGGGTGTATTTCTGCCAAAACTGGACGGAAAAGTCAGCCCGAATTGCCGGAAACACGGCAATTTTCCATGGATGCCCCAACAAAGCCACATCACCCAAAGCGCCAACCCTCCGGTAGACGAAATCCCCTGTGAGCCGTTTCCGCGACAGGCGGTCGCGGGGAGGCTTCTTTGGGGTGACACGGATTGTCGCCAATGGTTTTCGAGGGAACGGTCATGGGTCTGTTGCGCACTCCTCCGGAACGGCTGTTCCGGCATAGGCTCCGACGCTGGTCCGCGTCGATGGGCACCGGTGTCCTGACGTTGGCGGTTGTCTGGTCAGGGGGAGCGGCGAGCGGCCAGGAGTCGGTGCTCTTTCCCGAGCCTGGCGCACGGTACGATCTGTTTGCCGCTGAATCGAGCGGCGGGGCGGAACGCGAGGGGGCCGGCGAGGCCGAAGCGGATGAAATTGAGACCGATCGCGACTCGTTCACCCCCGCCACGACGACCACGCCGGTGGGCCGGGTGATCTTCGAATCGGCGTATTCATTCATCGACAACCGGGACACCTTCGACACGCACAGCTTTCCCGAGTCGCTGCTGCGGTTCGGCATCACCGAGTGGCTCGAAGCCCGGCTGGGGTGGAACTACGAGGTGGGGGGGGCGGGGAACACAATTTCGTCCGAGTCGGGCGCGGAAGACTTTGAAGACCCGCGCATCGAGAGAGAATCGCTTCTCAACCTGGGGCTGAAGGTCCGGGTGAATCGGCAGCAGGGGTGGATTCCCGAGAGTTCGTTCATCACCGCGGCCCAGATCCCCACCAGCGGTGCCGACACCGCCACCGCCTTTGTGGGAACTTATGTGTTTGGCTGGACGCTCGACCGGGGACTGAAGCTGGACGCGGCCCTGCGCTACGGTTACGACACGGTCGAACACGACACGCACAACGTCTGGGCCCCCTCCGCGGTGCTGAAGGTGCCTGTCACAGAGCGTATCAACAGCCACATCGAGTATTTTGGTCTGTTCAGCACTCACAAGGAGCGCAACACCCAGGCCCAGTACATCAGTCCCGGGGTGCACTACCTGCTGACCCCCGATTTCGAAATCGGTTACCGCCTCGGTTGGGGCCTGACCGACGACGCCGCCCGGTTCTTCGTCAATGTCGGCGTCGGCTACCGATTCTGATTCCTGGCTGGAATCAGTCCGAGTTTTCTTGCACCCCATTCTTCGGCTTTCGATCCGTCCAACGGACTCAAGGAGGAGTTCATGCCCCGGTTTCCCCTGCCCAAGTCGCTGCTGTTGGCCAGCTTGATGCTGACCCCCGGTTTCTCTTTGTGCGCCACGCTCGCCGGTGCCCAGGAGGAGATTCCGGTGCCTTTCATCGAGGGAGCCGATCTGCCCGCGGCCCCTCTGGCCGACGACTTTTCGATGGCGGCCCCCGAGGCCGATCGGTTCCCGGGAGCCACGCTTCCGGCCTGCCCGCCGGGATCCAGCCTGGCGTATGAACTGCCCCCCGCTTCTCCGTTCGCTGGTTCGTTGTTCGAGCGTCCCAAGCTGACCGGGAACTGGCTGGGCCTGCGCGACGGGCTGGCCCTCAATGGCGTCGCCCTGGATGTCTCGAACACCAATTTTTATCAGGGGGTCGCCAGCGGAGGGGTCAACGAGACCTTCGAGTACTCCGGCCGGGGTGACTATTACCTCAACGTCGACGGCCAGAAAGCGGGGCTGTGGGCCGGTTCATTCCTGACTCTGCATGGCGAAACCCGCTGGGGAGACACGATCAACCGGGACACCGGGGCGATCATGCCGGCCAACGTGGGGATGCTCTTCCCCCAGCCAAACGGGACGGCCACCGCGCTGACCGCGGTGAAATTCACCCAGGCCCTGTCGGAGAGTTTTGTGGTCTTCGGCGGAAAGCTCAACCTGTTCGACGAGTTGAAGCAGCCCTACGCCTCGGGGCGAGGGGTCGACGCCTTCATGAACGGCGGCTTGACCTTTCCCGTCGTGCTCGCCCGCACCGTCCCCTATTCGACGTTGGGGGCGGGGTTTGCCGTGCTCGAGAACCTGCAGCCGGTCTTCTCGTTCATGGTGCTCGACACGCAGAACACCCCCACCACCACGGGATTCGACAACTTCCTCGACAATGGGGTCACTCTGTTGGCCTCGGTCAACCGTCCTGTCGAACTGTTTGGGCTGCCGGGCCATCAGGGGATCGGCGGCAGCTACAGCACCGGGCAATACAACGATCTGAACCCCACCCCCTGGTACGATCCCAATACCGGGGCTTTTGGGGTCTCGACCGGCACCGTCGACGGATCGTGGTCCATCTTCTACACGGCCGACCAGGCGCTGTGGGTCGACTCCAACAATCCCGCCCGCTCGTGGGGACTGTTCGGCAACATTGGCCTCGCCGACAATGGGCCCAACCCGGTCCGCTGGTCGACCTATGTTGGATTCGGTGGATCGAGCCCGCTGGTCTCGCGCCCCCGCGACACCTTCGGTCTGGGCTACTTCTATGTGGGCTATTCCGACCCCGTGCAGAACCTCGCCCCACGCCTGTTGAATCTGGGAGACGATCAGGGGGTTGAAATGTTCTACAACGTCGCCGTCACCCCCTGGTTCCGCCTGACGCCGGACCTGCAGGTGCTGGGACCGGCCCGCGGCCAGACGCTGCCCCCCAACGTCCGCGACATCGATACCGCGCTCGTGTTGGGACTGCGGGCCAAGATCGACTTCTGATCCGCCTCGACGTCTGATCCGCGCACCGCAGCGCGACATGGCCGCTGTTGCTCACGGGCCAGGCCGGAATCTCCTCCGGACCTGGCCCGTGGCGTTGGAAGGAAGGCCCAGCAGAGCCGGCTGGCTCCTTCCCGCGATCCAACTCGTGGGAAGACGCCGCTGAGAACGACGTGCTGACCTGGGCCCGCAGCAGTCGGCCGGTGAACGCAGGATGTCGGCCAGAGCGGTCGTCACCCGCAGGTTGTCCGTTCCGGTCAGTACGAACCAGTTGCAGTCCCCGGTTTACGTTGCTCCGGTGCCGTAGTCTCCCGCCACCACCGAGCCCCGGCGCGACAAATCGAACTCGGGCGGCACAACGAAGCCCCGCCCCGAGGGAACCAAAATTCGGCGGGGACCAACACACTCTGCGTCTGACACTTTTTGGTGTCTCGCCCTGGTCTTCGCATCCGCCATCCATCGCAATCGCTGTGGGTTGCGGTGGCAGGGCACGAGCCGCGACGAACTGGCCAGCGACGAACTGGCCAGCGACGAACTGGCCGCGACGAACTGGCCGCGACGAACTGGCCGCGACGAACTGGCCGCGAAGAACTGGCCGCGACGAACTGGCCAGCGCAGTTCAGGCGGCCGGGCGGGGGCGGGCCAGTTTCTGCAAATCGCTGCGGTTTCCCTTCACGCAGCAGACGTAGGCGAGATCTCCCTCGACC
>CAIOTJ010000391.1 GCA_903861195.1 uncultured Planctomycetaceae bacterium
GTGGAAACTCCTGGTCGATGTCCTCGACCCATCGCATTACGTAACACCAGCCGATCGTCTCCCAAAAGCGGCCCAGGTCTCGATGTGACTTCACGACACCGACCATGATCACTTCGGACAGGTCCGACCGCACCAGATTCAGACCCGACTCCAGCTGCGCAAGGAGCTTGCCACGGGTCACAAACCTCTGCGACATCTCGGATCGCTGCAGCTTCTCAAGGCACGAGGCCAGCTGGACATTCGAAGCCAGATGATTGGGAGAGAGTCGCAGCGCCTCGACAAAACACCGCGCAGCGCCCACGGTCTGCCCCACACGAGCCGCCTGCAGCCCCAGCGAGAACAGGACTTCCGGATGTTCCATCGCCGGTTGTGGAAGCTGGCTGCGCCAGGTCTCGAAGGCCGCCGGGTCCCCCTTGTCGCTCAGCAGCCGGCCGAGTCGCCCTTGAGCCTCACCCAGTTCCGGACGCACTGCAATGATCTTCCGCAGCAGCTGTTCTGCCTCGTCATTCCGGTTATCCAGGATGGCTCGGCGGGCATGGCTCAGATAGATGAGCGGCTCCGGAGGATCGAGAGCGAGTCCCATTTGCTCCATGCGCTCATCGCGGCGAAAGAACCGGTCGGTGGCCGACATGCCCAGCAGATGGTCCCCGGTACACTTGCCATGCAGCAGCAGATTGAAGAACAGTGGCCCCGCTTCCCACACGCGGCCCGTACTCTGCAGGATATGCCCAAATCGCAAGTTGCAGTCGATGTGGCCGGGGTCGAGTTGCAGGGCCGCCTTGTAATGCGTCTCGGCCTGCGAGAGCCGGGCCTGGGACTCGTACCGTTTGGCGATCCCGTAGTTCGCGAGAAACTCCCACTCCCCGCCATCACGCGGCAGCTTCTGGTAGATCGCAATTGCCTGGTCATGTTTGTATTGCGAGGCCATCGCCTCAGCGGCGAGAGCGATCCCCTCAACGTCATCGGGGAACTGCTGCAGGTGCTGCTCGGCCTGCTTGACGACTGAACCATGCCGTTCGACGAGAAGGTCCAGGACTGCTGACCGAGACCGTTCGACCGGCCGTGGAAACACCACGGACCGGATCGAGATCACCAGCCCGATGACCAGGATCGCGAACACGACCTCGGGCATCCCCAGGGAGAATCGACGGCGTGGGATCGTTGCCATGCTCAGGGACTCCCAGCGGGTCCAGAGGGAGCTTTCCGGTTCTCAGTCAACAGCCCCCAGAACAGCATCACCACTCCAGCCACCAGCAGTGCCCCGGATGCAGGCATCAATACGGTGCGGGCCTCGATGTGATTGGGGAATTGCACCAGGTGAGCGTGGGCAAACGCCTGCTCCGCTCCCACAAGCAACAGGGCTCCGGTCAACATGCGCATGAAAACAACCCTTCCGACGAACGCGGAACATGATCGAGAGACAAATCGATTCGCCAGTCTACTCGCCGGATTCGGAAACGTCACGACTGCCACGCAGTGGGGATCTGCTCGGGTGTAGGAGGGGATTTCGGTTTCTACGGAAATTCGAAGTGCCTGCTGATCGACCCCGGATGGGGTCAGAGAGAATAGCCGGTGGTTGAGCGGTCGCGAAACCACCGGACACGGGGCGATGGCGACTGGCATCCCGGCA